>JACDAO010000114.1 GCA_013695405.1 Acidobacteriota bacterium
GCATCAACCCGAACGCCGCCACCGATTCGCGCAGCGCCTGCAACTCGGCCCGGGCCACCGCATCGGTGGCCAGCCACGACGCCATCGCGGCCCGTTCGTCGTCCGGCAGCGTGCCGAGTGCGAGGGCGGCCAGCGCCTCCTGCCTCGGATCGGACGTGGGGGTCGTCATGCGCCTGCCTCTCCGATCGCGGCACGCAGCCTCAGCAGGCCCAGCCGAATGCGGGTCTTGACAGTGCCCAGCGGCTGTTCCAGCCGTTCGGCAACCTCGGTGTGTGTGAGTCCCTCGTAAAACGCCAGCTCGATTGCCAGCCGCTGCGACTCCGGCAAGGCATCCAGTGCTGCACGCAGCGACGCCACTTGTTCGGCCGACAACATCAGCACGTCGGCCGGCACACCGCGATCGGACAGGTCGCGCAGCAGCGCCGGATCATCTTCCTGCAATGGCGGGCGGCCACGCCGCATCCGCAGCCGATCGATGGCGCGACTGCGCGTCATCATCAACAGCCACGCCACCACCACACCCCGCGTCGTCTCGTAGCGCGACGCCTGACGCCAGGCCTGCGCGAAGACGTCCTGCACCACTTCCTCGGCGTCGCCCTGATCGCGAACGATCCGGAAGGCGAGCGAGAACATCACCCGGCCATGACGGTCGTACAGCTCCGCCAGGCCGGCGGCTTCGCCCGATCCCATGCGACGCATGGCGTCGAGGTCGGCCTCCCGCTGGTGCGGCGGCGCGCCGCCGTCATCAGCGGCAAGTGCGAACAGCAGCCACATCAGCGCGTTCTCCAGGTTCTACGCACAGTGCCAGAGTTTAGATTGATCGGCAGCCGTCCGGCAAAAAGGGCGGTCGCGGACGCGCCCCACGCCGACGCTTACAGGAAGGTCAGACCGGGGCTGCGGAAGTCGCCGCCGAGCACGGTGGTCGAACTGGTGCCGAGCCACTGATCGAGGACGCGGGCGTAGACCGAGCGGAAATCGGTCTGGTAGCGGATGTCGCCGTTGCTGCTCTCGAGGGTCGGATTGCCCGGGGTGTTGCGCAGATCCGGCGCGGTGCCGAACAGCCCGCCCTGGATCGCGCCGCCGAGCAGCATCATCGTGCTGCCGGCGCCGTGATCGGTGCCGTTGCTGCCGTTCTCGTAGACGCGGCGGCCGAACTCGGAGAACTGCAGCACCAGCGTGTCCTGCAACAGCGCCTGGTTGCGCATGTCCTGGTAGAACGCCAGCAGCGAGTCGTTCAGCGTCGCCATCAACCGGTAGTACGCGCCCGTGTCCTGGTTCGGATTCTGCGACGCGTGGGTGTCGAAGCCGCCGGTCTGGACCCAGAACACCTTGGTGCCGATACCGCGCACAATCGAGCCGGCGACCGCACGCAGGGCGCTGCCCAGCCCGTTGTTCGGATAGGCGACGGTCGGCTGGTACTGGGCCACCGACGCCACCCGATCGAGGGTCTGGAAGGCGGCCTGCGCGGTGCCGGCGACGAACGACAGGTGGGGCCGATCGACAGGGATGTGCGAGGCGATCCTGGTCGCGGCCTGCCGGGAGTACGTGGCCTCGGCGCCGCCGTTCGGGCTCGAGAACGCGTACGTGCGCGGGTCGGGAATCGCCGGCACGCCGACAAATCGCGAATGCAGCGTCCTGGGGGTCTCGCGGACCGTGTTCCAGGCGGTCAACGGATCGAGCGGCTGCGGCATCAACTCGAGATAGCGCCCGAGCCAGCCAGGCCCCGACGGGTTCGACGGATCGGCGGTGGACCAGATGTCGGTGCCGAGGAAGTGCGATCGGCTCGAATTGGGGTAGCCGCTGCGCTGGATCACCGCCAGCCTGCCCTCGTCGAAGATCTGCTTCAGTCCGGTCAGCCGCGGGTGCAGGCCGACGCCGGTGCCGCTGGCGTCGGTGCCGATCTGCAGCACGTTGCCGGCCGGAATGGCAATTGTCGGCCGCCGCTCGTAGTAGCCGGAATTGGTGTAGGGCACCACCATGCTCAAGGCGTCGTTGCCGCCGTTGAGATACAGCACCACCAGGTTGCGCGCCGTGGCGCCCTGCGCCCGCGCGATGTCGCTCAGGAACGCGGGGGCGGCAAAGCTGACGGTGAAGGCGGCGACGCCTCCCTTGACGAACTGCCTGCGGTTGGGAGTCATGGAGGGATGCCTGATGCCTGATGCCTGATGCCGTTAAACGAACTGATACTGCGGCGAGGCCAGCACCAGGTGCGTCACCCCGGCGGTCTTGGCCAGCAGCTCGGCGTCCGATCCGGTCCAGCTCGTGCCAGCCCGCAGGTACGCGAGCAGCTCGTCGTACGGCGCGTTCTCGAACGGCGACGGCGACAAGCGCTCGAGCGCAAACGACAGCACCGATTGCGGCGACGCCTTGGACGGCCGCGCCGCCTCGCGCAGGTTGAAGCGCTGGTTGCCGGTCAAGGTTGCGGCGAAATTCATGCGCGCCAGCATCCCGCCGGTGGAGAACCAGCCCGGCCCGGTGTCCCAGCCGTTGACGTCCGGCGGCTCGAACAACTGCTGCCCCATCGCCAGCAACGGCGACAGCGCGCCGTCGACCGAGAACCCCGCCCACCCGGTCTCCTTGATCGCCTTGACGACGAACTCGACCGGCCATGCGTAGCGGGCGAAGTAGGCGCTGTCGTCCTGGAACTCCGGCGACAGGAACAGCTGCAGCAGGACCCGCTGCATGTCGAAGTTCGAGTCGTAGAAGGTGCGTGACACGCGGTCGACGAAGGCCTGCGGCGCCGGCTGCAGTTCGCTGACGAAGAACGCATACAGCTTGCGCACCAGGCGCGGCCCGGTCGCCGGATGGCGGCAGCAGGCCAGCAGGAAATCGAGGCCCTCCTGCTCGCCGCTGGCCGCGATCGTGCGGCCGCCGCCCGGATAGATGTCGAACGAGAACGTCTTGCTGGTGGTGTCGTGGCGGTCGGCGCGATAGAGGTAGCTGTAGGCGAGCGTCGGGTCGTTGGCGTTGTTGGTGCCGCGGGCGCCCACCGCCAGGTTCCAGCCTGTGAACACCCGCGCCGCGGCCTTGACGTCGTCCTCGGTGAAGTTGTTCGGCGCGGAGTCGGACGGGCGGATGCCCATCGTGAACAGCTCCATCACCTCGCGAGCGAAATTCTCCTGCGGCGTACCGCGGACGTTGAGGCGGCCGTCGAGCCAGACCAGCATCGCCGGGTCGCGGGCCATCGAGACCAGCAGATCGTAGAAGTTGCCGAGCGCCTTGTCGCGAAAGACCTCGATCTGGCCCCGCGGACTGCCGGTCGGCAGGTTGTAGCCGGCCGACGCCCCGAGCATCCGGGTCGCCACGGCGCCGCCGTAGATGTCGGCGATCTTGCTGTACGCGGTGGCGAAATGATGGTGCCAGAACAGCGCCATCTTCTCCTGCAGCGGCCGGCGCGTGTGCACCAATCGGAACAGCCAACGCTGTCGCGCGTCGGTGATCGACAGGTCAGGCAGGAACTGGGTCCGCGTCGTCACGCCGGCATGGCCCGGCGTGCCAATCCGCTGGTCTGCGTCGTCTGGCGTCTGATCGAAGAAGACGAGCAGGTCCAGGGCGGCGTGGTAGCCGAGTTCGGACAGCTCGGCTACTTCGTCGGGACTGCCACCGAACCCGGCGCGGCGGAGAAGGTGCTCGATCCGCTGTTCTCGTCTTGCCATAGGGCGCGCTCCCCCGACCTGTCGTGTGCAGGAACGTACCTGACGCTAGCAAACGCGGTGCCGCAACGACCTGCGCCAACGCCCAGTTGCTGGCCACCCCGAAGCGTCGGCTCCGGACCAGAACTGTCGGCTTGTCGTCACTTCCGGCCCAGGCTCAGCAGGTTCGCAACCAGAGCATACGCGCCGTCGGTGCCCGCCGGCAACTGACGCCACAGGTTCAGGCCGACGTAAATCCAGCGGCCCTCGCCGACTCTGGCTTCGACCAGGGCGCCGCGCTTGGGGCCAGGGTTGTTGGGGAACGGATCGGTCATCTCGAGCAGGTCGACGTAGCGCGGGTCGGCCTTCTCGGCGTTGAAGAAGTAGAGCCCGCGTTCCTGGACCCACCCCGTCCAGGTCGTCTCGGTGATCCGGTTCGGCGTGGTGAACACCGGATGGTCTGGCACCAGGATCGTGACCGGCGCAGTCTCGTCGGTGACCCGGTTGCTGCTCACCTGCCCGGGAAACGGGCCGTACTGCGCCTGGTTGAACTCGAACTTGTTGTACTGGACGATGACCGTGCCGCCCTTGGCCGCGTAGTCGAGCAGCCGCTGGTTGTAGGCGCGCAGGTCGTCGCGCCGCTCGTAGGCGCGCACGCCGGTCATCACCACCTGGTACCGCGACAGGTCGACCGAGGCGAGTTGATCGGGCGAGAGCAACTCCACGGTGGCGCCGAGCTGCTCGAGGGCAGGCGGCACCTGATCGCCGACACCCATGATGTAGCCGACCGTGACGCCGGTCACCGGCTGCAGATCGAGCACCGTGAGTGTGCCCGACGCATCGGACACCAGGTGGCGACGCGTGATGTGCGGATACTCGATCACCTCGTAGCCCTTCTCGAAGGTCTGGCCATCGCGGCTGGCGATTGCCTCGACGTCGTAGCGGCCAGCGGTGGTGCCGGCCGGCGGCGTGATCGCGAACCGGACCACGCGGGCCTCGTCCTCACGCGCGAACGTCACGTCTTCGCGCTCGGGGCGTGCCGTCCAGCCGCGCGGCAACTCGAGCCGCACGGTCGCCTTGCCGCCAGCCTTGGCGTGATTGGTCACGGTGACGGCGATGTCGCGGGTCTGCCCGCCACCGGGGAAGGCGACGACGTCGGCGCCGAGCCTGACGGCCACGCCCGGGACCACCAGCAATTCCTGCCGCTTCTCGCCGCTGAACACGTTGCCCTCGTGGCGGAACAGCACCGGATAGCTGACGGTCTGGTCGAGACCGCCGATTGTGTAGGTCACCTCGGCGGTGAACGGCGTCGGCTGGAACGGCAGGCCGAACGGCGCCGCGGGATCGAAGTCGTAGTAGTCGCGGTCCGGTAGCCGCGTCCAGTACGCCGTCGTCAGCGTCGCGGCGGTCGGCACGGTCAGGGTGGCCTCGCAGCGGTACGGCCGGCCCGCGGCAATCGGCGCGGCGACGCAGGGGGCCGCGCCCTCGAGCCCCTTGATCGCCACCGCCTTGACCGCCACCCCGTCGCCGGCACCCGCGAAGGCGTGCAGTGTCACCGTGGTCGGTTGCCCGCCGACCACGAGGCCGTCGTCGGCCAGCACGTCGACGCGCAGCCCCGACGCGAGGCGCAGCGCCTCCTCGGCCTGACGCTCTTTCTGTTCGAGCCGGAAATCGACCTCGAAGCGCGACGCCTCGTCTGGCTGCATGGTCGGCAACTGCGCCCGCAGTGCGCGGATCGTCGTCAGCACCTGCGGCAGCACCGCGCGTACGGCCGCGGCGCCCTTGGACTCG
>JACDAO010000122.1 GCA_013695405.1 Acidobacteriota bacterium
GGATGGCCAGCGCGGTGTTGTGGTCATCGATGATTTCCTTCCAGAGCGCGTACGGGGTCAGCCGGTCGACGATCACGAAGGTCGCCAGGAACACCGACAGGCCGAGCAGCGAGAAAACCAGGGCGGCCAGCAGATTGGACAGGAGCGTGTCGACCATCGGTCATTTCCCTCCGAACAGGCGTGGCGATCCGGTGTACAAGGCGCGGTAGGCGCCGGGGTTCTCCCGGATCGATCGCGGCACGTTGCGCACCGTCGCCGGGCGCGCGCCCAGCCAGCCGCGCAGGTCGGCCATCGCGGCACCGCCGACGACGATCGCTCCCCAGAGCAGGAACAGCGCGGCACGCATCATCGAGTCACGCCGAGTGGTCGCTTTCCTGCAGGCGGCGGTGTTCGAACGAGGCCATCCGCAGCAGGTTGGCCACCGGCGGCACCAGCAGCAGCAGGATCGCGATGCCGTAGGGCAGCAGGGACGGCACGTCGCGGCGCACCTGAATGGTGTACGGCACCTGGGGCGAAGTCGTGGGTCCTTCCGGCTCGACGCGCAGGTAGTACTGGCCCGCCGGCACGGCCGGCAGCAGCACACGGCTGCTGCGGCTGCCTTCGGTCCAGGCGCCGTCGCTGTCGCGGCCCGTATAGAAGCTGACCTCGCGGCTGACGTTCCAGGCCGTGCCGCTGTCGACGTTGATCAGCGCGAGATCGACGCCCAGCCAGGCGTTCTGGACGCTCGCGCCGAGGGCAATCTCGACGGTCCCTGGCTCGCGCAGCGCGAACGGGGCGGTGACGAATGCCGGCTCGCCGGCGCCCGGGCGCCAGACGTAGCGCTCCGACAGCACCCTCTCGCGATCCGCGCTGACCAGACGAACGACGACGAACAGCGCCAGCAGCCCCGCCAGCAGCGCAAATACCGCGGCCGATCGCTTCAGGCGCTTGCCATACGGCGACGGCTGGTTGGCAAAGACGCCCGACGCTGACCGCGGCTCGCCCTGCAGCGAGAACGCCTTCCAGATCTCGGCGGCCTCGGTGTATCGCCCGATCGACCAGGTGGTCTCGTCATCGGTGCTCTCGCTGGAAAGCATCTGTGGCGGCGCGATGTAGTCGGCGGTTCTGACCTCGTCGCCGGTCCGCACCCGCCACGGGAACTCGCCGAGCACGAAGTCGGTCCGGGCGGTGGCGCCCTGGAAGTGCGCGTACGATTCGCCGCGATAGCTGATCTTGGTGCGCTTGCCCGAGGACTCCAGGCGAGGCAACTCGCGCACGGTCCGGATGTCGTTCCAGTGGCCCTCGTACTCGCTCAGATACCGGAAACCGCGGTACGGATTGAACAGCACGTATTCGTCCCAGCCGTAGCGCGTGTCGTCGACCTCGATCGAGCGGCGCTGGAAGCCGACCACCTCGCAGGGCTGGCCGTCCCAGGTGCCGCGCGTGCCGAGCGGGATGACCGGCGTGATCCGCTCGCGCGCGGCCGCGGTCTGCAGCACGAAGACGGTGGGATCGCGCGGGTCGATGATCGCGGCGCAGCTGGTGCAGGCCACCGCACGCGTGTGCTGCAGCGCGCGCAGCTCCACCGCCGCGCCGCAGTTGGCGCAATTGAAGCCGCGAGTCAGCGGGGCGGTGGCTACCATCCGTCGAAGCTGCGCAGCTGCCGCAGCGAGAGGTCGTCGTACTCGACCAGACGGCCGACGAACAGCAGCGGCGGCGTCTCGCTGTAGTCGAAGGTCGCGAAGGTGGCCTCGTGGCCGCGCAGGTCGGCGAACAGCACCTCGTCCTTACCCCAGTACTCGAACGGCAGTTCACCCTCCACGCCGGTGTAGCGTGCCCTGGTCAGCGTCGTCACCTGCAGGTCCTCGCCGCGCCACGGGTAGCCGACGCCGACCGTCACGGCCGTCGCCTCGGGCAGAGGCTGCGGCGGCGGCGCCACCAGCGTCGACACGGCATACTCGGCCTGGGCGTCGGACAGCCAGCCGCTGGTGCCGTCTGCGAACACCAGATGCCACTCGTTCCAGCCGCCGTCGGCGTGTTCGTACACGATGCGGCCGACCACGGTGAAGGCGCGTTCGTCGAAGCGGCCTTCGGTGCCGAGCTGGATCGGCGAGCTGTCGGGTGGCAAGTCGCTGATTTCACCGATTGCGTCGAGGTCGAGGTCGTGACGGACCACCACCGAGCGGCAGCTGGTGCAGACCGTCTGGACTGCGCTCGACCAGCGGAACTGGATCGGCGCGCTGCAGTTCGGGCAGCGGCCGGCGGGCCCTCTCACGCCTCCACCGCGGGGGCCGGCGCATAGGTCCGGTCGAGACGTCGCACCCGCGTGTCCGCGGCGCCGAGTTGCGACGCCATCACGCCCGCCACGTCGAAGTCTGGCCGTTGCCGGCAGCAGAAGACGTTGACGCAGATCGATCCGAACTCGGGAAAGGTGTGGCAGGCCAGGTGCGACTCGGCCAGCACGACGAAGCCAGTGATGCCGCCTGGCGCGGGGAAGGTGTGCCAGACCGGCGCGGCCACCGGCGTCAGACGCAGATCGGCAATCAGCCGGTCGAACAGCGCGCGCAGGCGTGTCAGGTCGCGCAGCGCGGCGGAATCGCAGCCGTGCGCGTCGATGATCCACTCGGTCCCGCGCATGGCGGCGTAGTATATCGCGCCACCTGGACCGCGCCGATCAGGCGGCTCCATCGTCTGCCGCGGGCAGGCAGGCCGTCGTCGCGAGCACCGCGAGCAGCGTGAACAGCGGCGCCGAGACGTCGGGCCCGCGCCCGGCGATTCGCGTCTGCAGCAGCTCGAACACCAGAGTCGTCAACACCGCCACGGCCGGCCAGCTTCGCGGCGCGTGCGCCACGCCATCCCGGCCGGCCCACTGCGCTGCCACCACCGCAGTGAAGCCGAACCAGCCGAAGATCAGCGCGTAGTCGAGGGCGCCGAGCGGGCCCCCGAGGCCCACCAGCGGCCACCAGCTGAACGCGCGAGCGGCCGCCCCGATTGGATCGGGACGCAGCTCGTACGCGGCCACACTCAGCAGCGCGCCGCAAGCCATGGCCATCGCCCAGCGGCGCCCCCGGGGCGCTCGGCCGCTGACGCCCAGCAGCGGCAGGGCCGAGGCCACGCCGATCGCCATGCCGCCCAGTTCCTCGACCGACAGCGGCGCCTGTGCGTCGATCAGTACCTGCAGGATGATGGACACCGCCCCCACACCGAGCACCGAGGCCACCGCGACGCGCCGGTCGGCCGCCACCAGCCTGCAGGCGCAGGCCACGGCCAGCCACGCGCCCGCATGGCGCACCACCCGCCACGCGTCGAGCGGCGGGGCATCCGACCAGTGCCGCAGAAACGAGAGATTGGCGCGTACCGTGCCGACGTCCAGCGAGAACACCCACGGGGCGGCCTGCGCCGCCACCCACACTGCGGCGACGCCGACAGTCAGCCCGCGCAATCGTGGATCGACCAGGGTCACGCCGGCATTGCCTCGGGTTCGCAGGTACCCGGACAGACCGCGGGAGCCTAGAGCGATCGCCGCACCGACCACACCGCCGATGGTGTTGGCCACCACGTCGTAGGCCGAGGACACCCGAGCGGCCTGGCACACCTGGAGCAGTTCCATCGCCAGCGAGAGCGCCGCGATCAACAGCACGCCGCCAGCGATCCGCA
>JACDAO010000170.1 GCA_013695405.1 Acidobacteriota bacterium
CTTCTGGTCGTGCGTCGCGCGGTCGCCGTCCAGGGTGATCTTGACGCCGGTCAGGCCGAACGGCAGCAGCCGATCGACCACCGTCTCGGTCAGCAGCAGGCCGTTGGTGATGATGCTGATGTTCATCGTCACGCCGCGGCTGCGGCAGGCCTCCGACAGGCGTTCGGCCAGCGCGTAGACCACCGGCAGGTTCAGCAGCGGCTCGCCGCCGAAGAAGGTGAGGGTGAACCGCTCCGGGCCGAGCGCATCGAGACGGCTCTCGATCCAGCTGGCGGTGCGTGCCGCGGTCTCGAGCGACATCCGGGCCGCCGTGCCGTTGTACTCGCCGCCGTGATCGCCCTGGATGCAGTAATCGCAGGCGAAGTTGCACTGCAGGGTGGTCAGCAGCGTGACCCGCATGTGACGGCTGTCTTCCCGCAAGTCGGTGAAGAACTGCTCGAGCGCCTGGTCCTCGGATTCGCGGCTGTCGACCAGGAAGCCGAGGCTGGCCAGTTCGGTCGCGGCGGCCTGGCCATCGGCATCGAGGACGTCCCGGTCACCACGATCGATGCGGTCGATCAGGCTGACCACGTCGGGCGAGACGACGATCTGCGTGTCGGTCAGGGTGTTGAACAGGAACGTGTCGGTCGACCCCGGTACCGGGGTGGCCACGGTGAAGCGTGATGCGCGCATGGTCGGGTCCGTGGACGTCCGAGGCACCCGGCGCGCGCGCGACCCGGTGCCATGGTCGCGGTGATGTCGGTGCTCCGCCGGAGCGCAGCGTGCCTGTGCGAGAACGGTGCCGTTGCAGCGTGGGGAGCCGGCCGAGTGGTCTAAACCGTGAGTGAGGTAACGGATACGACGGAACCAGACAGGTTGGACCGACTCGGCCGGACGCAGAAAATGCCACCCGGCGTGCACCAGGTGTCGGCAGAATCCGCAAAGTGTCGGTGGAACGTCGGTCCAAGTGGCGCCGCGCGGCCGCGACCGACTGCCCGAGCCCACTGCCCGGTGCCCACTGCCCGATGGCCCGCTATCTGGCCCCGCCCCGCTACACGTCCCGCAGCCGGCGCGTGACCTCGTTCAGGCCGAGGCGCGCCATTCGATGCTTCAGGGTGCTGAGCGGCAGGCGCAGGTGCCGTGCCGTCGCGGCCACGCTCCACTCCTGCTTCTCGAGCGCCTTGAGCAGGTAGCTGCGCTCGAAGGCCGCCACCGCCTGGTCCAGGACGCTGCCCGCCGGGTCGGCCTGGTTGGCGTCGAGCGCCGCCACCAGCACCTCCAGCGGCAGGTCGGCCTCGGTGATCTCGGTGGCGTCGCAGACCGCGACCATCCGCTCGGCCAGGTTCTGCAACTCGCGGATGTTGCCGGGCCACGCGTACCGGTGCAGCACCGCCATCGCCGCCGGCTCGACCCCGCGGACCATCTTGCGGAACCGCAACGCGTACCGGCGCACGAACACGTTGAGCAGCTGCTCGATGTCCTCGAGCCGTTCCCGCAACGGCGGCAGCCGCACCGGGATGACGTTGATGCGGTAGAACAGGTCCTCGCGGAAGCGGCCCTGCTGCACCGCGACCCCGAGGTCGGCATTGGTTGCCACCAGCAGCCGGAAGTCGACCCGCACCGGATGCCGGCCGCCTACCCGCTCGACCTCGTTCTCCTGAATCGCGCGCAGCAGCTTGGCCTGCAGGTCGAGCCGCAGGTCGCCGATCTCGTCGAGAAAAAGCGTCCCACCGTTTGCCAGCTCGAACTTGCCGAGCTGCTGGCGGACGGCGCCGGTGAAGGCGCCACGCTCATGCCCGAACAGGGTGCTCTCGACCAGCTCGCTCGGCACCGCTGCCAGGTTGACGGCGATGAACGGTCCCCGTCGCCGGTCCGATTCGAGATGGATGCGGCGCGCCAGCATCTCCTTGCCGGTGCCGCTCTCGCCGGTGATCAGCACCGTGGTGTCCAGCGCCGCCACCTTCTGCACCAGGCTCACCACGCTGCGCATGGCCGCGCTGGTGCCGGTGACGAACTCCTGGTTCTGGGCCTCGACCTGGGCGGTCAGCGACTCGACCCGATTGCGCAGGTCCTGACGCTCGCTGGCGTTGCGGACCAGGCCGCGCAGCGCGTCGTAATCGAACTCCTTGGTGATGTAGTGGTAGGCGCCCAGCTTCATCGCCTGGACCGCAGTTTCGACTTCGGTGATCGCCGAGATCATGATCACCTCGAGCCCTTCGTGCTGCTCGCGGACCTGTTTGAGCAGGTCGAGCCCGCCGATCCCCGGCAGCCGGACGTCGAGCAGCATCAGATCGACCCGGGTCTGCTTGAGGCGGAGCAGGCCGTCCTCGCCGGTCGAGGTCGACAGCACGCGGTAGTCGCGCTTGAGGATTGCAGTCAGCGTGTCGCGCATCCCCTCGTCGTCGTCCACGATGAGGATGGTCTTCTGGGTCGGTGGCATGGGCGGCTCGGGCAGCTCATCATACGGCGGCTGCCCCCGGGCGGCCGGTCAGAGAGCCAGCCGGGCGCAGTGAGCCTATAATCGAGAGTTTTCGTTCAACGGTTTTCTGGATCACAGGAGCAGGGGTTGGCCAACGCATTCGATGTCGTGGTGATCGGCGCAGGCACCGGCGGGTACGTGGCGGCCATCCGTGCCGCGCAGCTCGGGCTGAGCACGGCCGTGGTGGAGCGCGATCAGGTACTCGGCGGCACCTGCCTGAACTGGGGCTGCATTCCCACCAAGGCGCTGCTCGAGCACGCGCATGCCTTCAAGGTGGCCCGCCAGGCCAAGGAGTGGGGGATCTCGCTCGGCGACGCCGCGGTCTCGATCGACATGGGCGCCGTGCAGAACCGGAAGGACAAGATCGTCCAGGGCCTGACCGGTGGCATCGGCATGCTCTTCAAGAAGAACAAGATCGAGTGGATCAAGGGGTCGGCGCGACTGCTCGGCAAGGGCGAGATCGAGGTCACCGACAAGGCCGGCGCCACCTCGACGATCACTGCCGGACGCGAAATCGTCGTCGCCACCGGGTCGTCGCCGCGTAGCGTGCCGGGCATCGCCTTCGACTACCGGCGAATCATCACCAGTACCGAGGCGATGAACCTGCGGGCGGTGCCGCGCTCGATCATCGTGATGGGCAGCGGCGCGGTCGGAGTCGAGTTCGCGTCGATCTTCAACAGCTTCGGCACCGCCGACGTGACGCTGATCGAGCTGCTGCCGCGGATCGTGCCCAACGAGGACGCCGCGGTGTCCGCCCAGCTCGAGAAGAGCTTCCGCAAGAAGAAGATGCGCGTGTTGACCGGGACCAGGGTGACCGGCGCCACCGTCACGGGCGAGTCGGTGGAGGTGGTCGCGGAACTGCCCGACGGCAAGATCGAGACGCTGATCGCCGACTATCTGCTGGTGGCTACCGGGCGCGGCCCGGTCACCGACGGCCTGGGCGCCGAGCACGTCGGCCTGACCCTCGAGCGGGGTTACATCAAGGTCGACGAGCTGATGCGGACCGGCGTGCCCGGCATCTCGGCGGTGGGCGACGTGATCACCCTGGGAAACGGCGCGCACAAGCAACTCGCCCACCTGTCGTCGGCCGAAGGCATCCTCGCGGCCGAGCGCATCGCCGGCCACACGGTGCGTCCGATTACGTATGACCACGTGCCCGGCTGCACCTACTGCGACCCCGAGATCGGCAGCGTCGGGCTCACCGAGGAGCAGGCCAGGGAGCGCGGGTACGATGTCCGGGTCGGTTCGTTCCCGTTCGGCGTGCTCGGTCGCGCCAAGATCGCCAACGAGACCGAAGGCTTCGTCAAGATTGTCGCCGAGACCAGGTACGACGAAATCCTCGGGGTGCACATGATCGGCCCGCGGGCCACCGAGCTGGTTGCCCAGGCGACGCTGGCGCTGCGTCTCGAATGCACCGTCGAGGAGCTGATCCGGACCATCCAGGCCCACCCGACCATGTCCGAAGCCGTGGGAGAGGCCGCCCACGCCACGCACGGAGCCGCGATTCACATGTAAGGCAGGCCGCAGGCTACAGGCCTGTAGCCCGTAGCCCGTAGCCGATCGATTGCGTATGCCAACAAACGTCGTGATGCCCCAGATGGGCGAGTCGGTCGCCGAAGGCACGGTCGTTCGCTGGATCAAGAAGGTCGGCGATGCCGTCGATCGCGACGAGCCGTTGTTCGAAATCTCGACCGACAAGGTCGACGCCGAGATTCCGTCACCGGCGGCCGGCGTGCTGCTCGAGATCCGGGTCAAAGAAGGCGAGACGGTGCCGATCGACAGCGTGGTCGGGATCCTCGGCCAGGCGGGCGAGCAGGTGGCGGCAGACGACGCACGGCGCGCCACGCCCGCGGCAGCGCCACAGGCCGACGGCACGGCCGCTTCGCCTCAATCGTCGGCGCAAGGTCAGAACACCGCCGGCACTGACGTGTCGGGTCAGCCCGCGGGTGGGTCGAACGGGAGCGGGCAGACCGACGAGCAGACCAGCGACGCGACGCCGGCGGGCAGCAGTGACGATGACGTGGCCGCGCGACGACGGCAGAAGTCGTCGCCGCTGGTGCGCAAGATTGCCGCCGAGCACGACGTCAACCTGTCCGGGCTCCAGGGATCGGGTGTCAGCGGCCGGGTCACCAAACAGGACATCCTGAAGCACCTCGACGACCGCGACCGCGGGCCCGTCGCTGGCGCCGCGTCGCCGCCCGCGGCTGGCGGCCTGCGCATTGCCGCCTACCAGCCCGGCGAGGCCGTCGACGTGGTACCGATGCCGGTGATGCGCCGCAAGATCGCCGAGCACATGGTCTACAGCCGGCGTACATCGGCCCACGTGCACTCGGTCTTCGAGGTCGATTTCTCGAGCGTGGCGGCGGCGCGGCAGGCGCAGAAGGCCGACTTCGACGCCGCCGGCCTGAAGCTGACCTACCTGGCCTTCATCACGAAAGCGATCGCCGACGCGTTACGCGCCGTGCCGATCGTCAACGCCGCCCTCGACGGCGACAACATCGTCTACAAGAAGGACGTCAACGTCGGCATCGCGGTGGCGCTCGACTGGGGGCTGATCGTGCCGGTGGTGCCCAGGACCGACGAGAAGAGCCTGCTCGGCATCGCGCGGGCGATCGCCGACCTCGCAGCGCGCGCCCGCGCCAAGCAGCTCAAGCCGGAGGACGTGCAGGGCGGCACCTTCACGATCACCAACCCGGGGTCGTTCGGCACCCTGTTCGGCATGCCGATCATCAACCAGCCGCAGGTCGCGATTCTCGCGGTCGGCACCATCGAAAAGCGCGTGGTCGTGGTCGACGACATGATCGCGGTCCGGCCGCGCGGATACCTGACGCTCGGCTACGACCATCGGCTGGTCGACGGCGCGGTCGCCGACCAGTTCATGAGCCGGGTCAAGACCGCCCTCGAGCACTGGACCTGATGTCGCCGCTGCGCGTGCAGCGGGCCGGTCTGGTGCCCTACGACGCGGCGCTGGTGATGCAGGCCGAACTGGTCGCGGCGCGCAAGGCCGACCTCGTCCCGGACACGCTGCTGCTGCTGCAGCACCCGCCAGTCATCACGCTCGGCGCCAAGGTGCGCCAGTCGCGTGCGCACGTGCTGGCGTCCGACGCGACGTTGCAGGCCGACGGCATCGCGGTGTACGAGGCCGGACGCGGCGGCGACGTGACGTATCACGGCCCGGGCCAGCTGGTCGGCTATCCCATCCTCGACCTCAAGCCGGACCGTCTCGACGCGCATCGCTATGTGCGCGACCTCGAGGAGGTGCTGATTCGCACCTGCGGCGATTTCGGCCTGCCCGCCGGCCGCAAAGCCGGCCTGACCGGCGTCTGGATCGACGACGAGAAGGTCGCGGCGATCGGCGTCCGCCTGTCGCGCTGGGTGACCAGTCACGGCTTCGCGCTCAACGTCTCCACCAACCTCGAGCATTTCTCGCGAATCGTCCCGTGCGGCATCCCCGACTTCGGCGTCACGTCGCTTGCGGCGCTGCTGACGGCCCCGCCCTCCATGGACGAGGTCGAGCAGCGCGTCGTCGTGCACCTGTGCGCGGTGTTCGAGCGGGTCCTCGCGGACCCCGTTGCCCTGCCGGCCTGACCGTCCCGAGGCCTGGAATAACCGGCCAGGGCCCG
Source organism: Acidobacteriota bacterium (assembly GCA_013695405.1). Taxonomy (GTDB): domain Bacteria; phylum Acidobacteriota; class Vicinamibacteria; order Vicinamibacterales; family Vicinamibacteraceae; genus Luteitalea. Next base: position 6,082 of record JACDAO010000170.1, read on the forward strand.
GTGTTCTGATAGGCGGAGGGGTGATGAAGAAAGATTCCAGCACCGAACGCGTGCTGCTCGAGCAGCTGAGGACCGGTCAGCCGGGCGCAGTGGATTCGCTGGCAACCGCCTACGGCAGCAAGGTCTATCAGCTGGCCTTCCGGTACATGAAGAACCGCGAGGACGCCGAGGAAGTGGCGCAGGACGTGTTGATGAAGGTCGTCAACAAGGTCCAGGCCTTCCGGGGCGACGCGGCGCTGTCGAGCTGGATCTACCGCATCACCTTCAACACCGCGATGTCGCGGCTGCGCAACGGCAAGTTCACGCGCCCCGCCGAGGTCTCCGAGCACGACCTGCCCGGCCTGGAGCACGAAGACGGAGTCCGTCGCGTACGCGAGGCGCCCGACTGGACCAGCCTGGCCGACGAGGCCTTCCTGCGTGGGCAGCTGCGCAGCCGGCTCGCCGATGCGATGAAGGACCTGCCCGAGATCTACCGCACGCCGATCGTGCTGCGCGACATTCAGGGACTGTCGACCGAAGAGGCGAGCCGCGTGCTCAACGTCAAGAGCCAGACGCTCAAGTCGCGGCTCCATCGCGGCCGGTTGATCCTGCGGTCGCGCCTGGCCGACTTCAGCACCGGGCTGACGCTGCACTCGTCGGTAGCCTAGGGGGCGAAGCCCGAAAGCCTCCCTGGCTACGGCTCAGGCTCGTCGTCCGCCTCGTCGGTGTCTTCGACCACGGCGGTGCATTCGCGCACGCCGTGGCCCTCGATGGCAACCACCTCGAACCTGACGTGGTCGTAGATCACCACGTCACCGACCTGCGGCGGTCGGCCGAGCGAGGTCAGAATCAGGCCGCTGACGCTGTCGACGTCTTCGTGTTCCAACTCCACACCCAGCGCTTCACCGGCCTCCTCGACCCGCGCGGTGCCTCTGACGTGCAGCACGCCGGCGGCGTCGCGGTAGATGCTGGTCTGCCCCGCCGCACCCTCGGCAACCTCGCCGATCACCTCGTCGAACAGATCCTCGTGGGTCAACACGCCGGCGGTGCCGCCGTGCTCGTCGATCACCACGGCCATCTGCGCCTGCGTTTCACTCAGCGTCTCCAGCACCACGTCGAGGGTCGCCGTATCGGGCACCGCGGGGATCGGCCGCACGATGTCGGCGGTCAGCACCCGCCCGGTCGCCTTGAGCACCAGCAGGTCCTTGACGTTGACCACGCCAGTCAGCTGATCGATCTCGCCCTCGTACACGGGGTAACGCGTGTACGGGTGGCGTCGCACCAGCGCGGTCACCATGTCGGCGTCGGCGCCGAGTGGCAGCGCCGCCAGCCGCACCCGGGGCGTCATCACCTCGCGCGCGGTCAGCGCGCTGAACTCGAACAGCTCGCGCAGCAGCTTGCCGGACGCCTCGCGCAACATGCCGCCGGCCTCGCTCTCGGTGACGATGTGCGCCAGCTCCTCCGGCGAGTACAGGTTCTCGCTCGAGCGAGCCTGCCGCTGGATCCCGAGCAGCCGCAGCAACAGGTTGCCGAGCGCATTCAGGGCCAGGATCACCGGGTAGAACACCGCTTGCAGCACCAGCATGATTGGCGTGATCCACAGCACGGTACGCTCGGCACGCTGCAGCGCGATCGACTTGGGAATCATCTCGCCGAACACGATGTGCGCGTAGGTCAGTATTGCCACGGCAAGGATGCTGGCCAGCGTGTGGGCCGCAATCACCCGGGCCGCGCCCAGCCCTTCCAGCCACGGCACCAGTCGATCGGCGACCTCGTGCTCACCGTACATCCCGAGGCCCAGGCTCGCCAGCGTGATCCCCAGTTGCGCCGTCGCGATGTACCGGTCCTGCCGCTGCGGGCTCTCCATCACCCGCTGCACGCGTTGCGCGATGGCCTGCCCAGCCGCGGCACGGCGGTCGATGGCCACCCGCGGCGTGCCGACGATGGCGAACTCGGCGGCGACGAACAGCGCGTTGAGCAGCACCAGAACCGTGACGATGACCACCAGCGTGATCATGTCCGCCACCTCGTGGCACCGGGCGCGTCAGTGCGCACCGACGACTGGGTGAACTCGTCGGGGGTCGGCCCGAGCAGCGACGACAGGATGTTGTCCAGGGTCACGATGCCGGCGACGCGGTCGGCATCGTCGAGCACCAGGGCCTGGTGCGAGCGGTGCTGGCGCAGCAGCTCCACCAGCCGATCACCGGTCAACGTGTGACTGACCGTGAGGGCGGTCTGCAGCACTTCCCGGACCGACCGGACCGGCCGTTCACCGAGCTGTCGCACCAGCAACTGCTTCGTGTTGAGGATGCCGACGATGGTGTCGAGGGTGCCACTGAAGACCGGCAGGTGGGCATGCGGCGAGTCCAGCGCCAGAGTCAGCAGGTCGTCGACCGGCGTGGCGACGTCGATCGCCTGCACGCGGTCGCGCGGCACCATCATCTGACCGGCGGTTCGCAGCGAGAAGCGCAGCGCCCGCTGCAGGCGCTGGTGCTCGTCGGGCTCGAGCAGACCGCCGTCGCGGCTGTCGGTGATCAGCAGCTCGATCTCGTCGGGCGAGTGGATGTGACCGTGGCCGCCGGGTTCGCTGCCGAGCAGCCGCAGCAGCAGGATGCCCGAGCCGTTCAGGAACCAGATGAACGGCATCAGCACCCACAGCGACCATCGCATCGGCCAGTAGGTGTAGAGCGCGACCCTGGTCGGGTACTCCAACGCCAGCGACTTGGGCGCCAGTTCGCCGGCAACCATGTGCCCGATGGTGAGCACCAGCAGGATGAGCAGCGTCGAGGTCGACACCGCAGCGACGGCGTCCAGTCCCGCCCGATCGCGAAGGAGCGCCGACAGCCCCGGGCCCAAGGCAATCTGGCCATAGGCGCCGAGGATCAGGCTCGACAGCGTGATGCCGACCTGGCAGGCGGCGATATAGCGATCAAGCTCGGCTGGCGACTCGAGGATTGGCAGCAGGCGGCGGGCCGTGCCGTGGCCGTCCTCGGCCATCTGGCGAATCCGGTTGCGCCGCACCGACACGGTGGCGAATTCGGCCGCCACGTACAGCGAGGTGACCAGGACCAGCAGCGTCAGGATGAGCAAGGTGCCGAGCACGTCAGCGGCCCGCGCCGGTGCTGGCCCGCGTCATGCTGACCCGTCCACCTGGCGCAAAACGCAACAGATGCACGTCCGGCGGTGCGACCCCGCCGTTGTCCACCCACCAGCCTGGCAACGGGGTGCGGGCGCCGAACCAGGCGGCCTCGGTGAACTGCGCCGCCGCGGCCGCCAGGGTCACCGGTCCGGTCGGCCACGACCGCGCCAGCCGGCGCTCGATGCGAGCCCGCTGTTCGTGCGTCAGGCACTCCGATGCCCTATCGCCGCCAATCGAGCTGCGTTCCCACTGGACCGCGCAGGGCGGCCTACCCAAGGCCGGCCCCACGGTAGCGACGTGCACCAGCACCTGCGATGGGCTGACGTCGGCGTCCAGCGCGATCAGCGCCCGCGCCGCGCTGGCAAACGCCAGCGGTGCCGATCCGACGACGCGGTCCGGTGCGATGGCGCCAGTAGCCACAGCCCGGGCCATCAGCAGGTGGTGCGAGGTATTGGCGCAGATCAGCACGGCTTGTGGCGAGCGTCGATGCAGATCGCGGACCAGGGCGAGCGTCCGGGCAAGATCGGGCGCGGTGCTGCCAGCAGGGTCGGCGAGTACCGAGACCCAGGCGCCGCCGGCCGCGTCGAGGGTCGCGCTGCCCGACAGCCGCGTGGCCGTGCCTTCGACCGGGGCGGCTTGCAGGATGTCCAACGCCTTGCCCGACGCGACCGTCTTCTCGGGATCGATCAGCCGGAGTTCGTCGAATCGGCCCGATGCGGCAAGGCCGCTGGCCAGTGCGCCGCCGAGGGGGCCGGCTCCGAGAATCGCGACGAAGGGCATGAACAAGACGGCTGGCGGGTGTGTGGCGAACACCGGTTAGTGTAAGGGCATGACTTCCCAGCCTCAACTGGACGGACGTGTGGCGATCGTCACCGGCGGGTCCCGCGGCATCGGACTGGCCCTGACGGGCGGCCTGGTCGAACGCGGTGCGCGGGTGGTGGCGTCCGGACGAACCCAGCGCGACCTCGATGCTGTCAGCCAGCACTTCGGCGACGCGGTGGCGACCGTCCGGGGCGACGTCGCCGACCGCGCGCTCGGCGACACACTGGTCCGCACCGCGACCGAGCGTTTCGGCGGGCTCGACGTGCTGATCAACAACGCCGGGTTCGGCCTCTTCGCGCCGGTGGCCGAGATGGCGGTGGACGACTGGGACCGGCTGATCGCCACCAACCTGACCGGCGTGTTCCTGTGCACCCGGGCGGCGATTCCGGCGCTGCGGCAGCGCGGTGGCGGCTGGGTCATCAACATCAGCAGCCTGGCGGGGCGGAACTCGTTTGCCGGCGGCGCGGCCTACTGCGCGACCAAGGCCGGCCTGAACGCCTTCGCCGAGTCGTTGATGCTCGAGGTCCGCAGCGACGACATCCGGGTCTCCACGGTGATGCCGGGATCGGTGCAGACGGCGTTCTCGCCAGGCGGCGACGCCCCGGAGCACGACTGGAAACTCGCGCCCGAGGACGTCGCGCAGGTGGTGTTCGATCTGCTCGGGCAGTCGGCCCGCAGCCTGCCCAGCCGGGTGGAACTGCGCCCCAGCAAGCCGAAATGACGGCCCCGGTGCCGCGGTGTCCGAGCAGGTCAGGACGGCCCGATCGGCTTCACGATCGGCGCGCGGCGTAACGCCACGGTCCATGCGGCAGCGGGCAGCAGGAAGAACGCGCCAAGCGTCAGGGCGAGGGTGCGTGGCGCGATCTGAACGCGGTCCAGCCCGGCGCCGGTCAGCAGAATCGCGGCCGCTGAGACGAACGTGTGCAGCGCCAGCTCGAGCGCGAAGACGCGGCCCCGCACTTCGGCCGCCACCGCCAGTTGCAGCAGCACGGTGCTGAGCACCCACAGCATCGTGCCGAAGGCGTGGGCCCAGACCACGGCGAGGGCGCCGAGGGCCAGGGTCGGGGCAGCCGCCAGTCCGAGATAGCCGAGCGAGGCCAGGGCGTACGCGCCGGGGACCAGGCTGGTCAGCCGGCGCTCGTCGAAGCGCTGCACCGCGCGGGCGAGCAGGGCACCGCCCACCGCGCCAACCCCGCGCGCCGCAAACAAGACGCCGATGCCGCGAGCTGCGGTGTCGGTCGCCGATCCGCTGAAGACCCGCTGCCCGAACACGGTCAGCAGCAGCATCATGCCGCCGGCGACCGCCCACACGCCCTTGATGCTGAGCAGCGCGACGATCGACGGGTGATCGCGCAGGTAGCGGACGCCGTCCCGTACCCGGGCCTGCGGCTGGCCGTCGCGGCTGTGGTGATGGGTCTCGTGGACACGCAGGCCGTACAGCGCCACCGCCGACGCCAGGAACGACAGGCCGTTGCACACGAACGCGACGTCGCGTCCGACCAGCACCGTGACGAAGCCGCCGATCGAGGCCCCGACAGCCAGCATCACCGCCCAGGTGGAGGCTGACAGTGCGTTGGCGGTGATCAGGTGCTCGCGTGGCACCACGTCGGGCAGCATCGCGGTGCGCGCCGGCTCGAAGAACGCGGTCGCGACCACCCCGAGGGTCACCAGCACGAAGGCGATCCAGATGTCGTCGGCCGAGCGCACCAGTACGAGCCCGGCAAACAGCACGGCGCGCGCGAGGTCGGTGACGATCATCACCGCACGACGCGGCAAGCGGTCGACCACCACGCCGGCCAGCGGGCCGACCAGTGCGATCGGCAGCAACTGGACCACCATCATCGCCGCGACCAGGCTCGCCGAGCCGGTCAGGTCGAGCAGCAGCGCATACACCGCCACCGCGTTGAACCAGTCGCCGAGCTGGCTGACTGCCTGGGCGATCCACAGCCGGCGAAAGCTGGGGTTGTCGCGCAGCAGCGCCAGGAACGTCACTGCCGCACCACATCGACGAACGTGGCGGTGTCGATGTTGGCGCCGGTCAGCAGCAGCACCAGCGGATCGGGCACATCGTCCAACTGGCCGCCGAGCAGCGCGGCGACCGCAATGGCGCCCGCCCCTTCGGAGACCAGACGTTCGCAGGAGAACAGCGCCCGCACTCCCTCGACGACGTGCGCCTCGGCGACGGTGCGCACGGGGACGCCGAGCGTCCGCACCAGGTCGAATGTCAGAGAGCCGGCCTCGAGGTTGCCGAGCAGGCCGTCGGCCAGCGACGGGCCGGGCGCGATGGTCGTCACCTGGCCGTGCGCCAGCGCCTCGGTGAAGGCCGGATTGACCATCGGCTCGACGCCGAGCACCGCGACCCGTCCGGCGACCGCGACGGCGACCCCGGCAAGCAGGCCGCCCCCGCCGGTAGGCACCACCAGGGTGCCTGCGGACGGCAGGTCGTCGAGCACTTCGAGGGCGATGGTGCCCGCGCCCGCGATGACGTCCGGATGGTTGTAGGGCGACACGTAGACGGCTGCCCCGGTCCGCGCCACCGCGATCGCGCGCCGCTCCGCTTCGTCGTAGTCGGCGCAGTCGGCGACAATCGTGATGCCTGGCCCGTGCAGGCGCTCGATCTTGCTCCTCGGTGCCGAGGCGGGCACGTAGATGGTCAGGGCGATGCCGAGTTCGCGGGCGACGCTGGCCATTGCCGCGCCGTGATTGCCGGCCGAGGCGGTCACCACGGCGGGCGTGCCGCCCTGTTCGACCAGCGTCAGCAACGCGTTGCACGCGCCGCGTCGCTTGAACGATCGCGTCTGCTGCAGAATCTCGAGCTTGAGCCAGACGTCACGATTGGTCAGGCGCGACAGGCCCTCGGCACGGATCAGCGGCGTGCGCCGGATGTGCGGAGCGATGCGACCAGCGGCGGCCAGGACGTGCGCGAGAGAAACCGACATGCAGATTGAGGTCCGTGCCGTCCCGCCCTTTGCCAAGAACGGATACGTGGTGGGATGTCCGGCCACCGGTGAGGCCATTGTGATCGACCCCGGTGACGAGGTCGACCAGTTGATCGAGGTGGTGACGCGCCACGCCTGGACGGTGCGCTACATCATGCTCACGCATGCGCACCTCGATCACATCGCCGGCTGCATCGAGGCCAAGGCGGCGTGGCCGGTGCCCCTCATCCTGCACCGCGACGACCACTTCCTGTACGAGCGGGCGGTCCAGCAGGGCGTCGCGTTCGGCGTCCGGATGCGTCCGCAGCCGCCAATCGACGGCTGGTTCGACGAGCAGTCGCGGTGGCGATTCGGCCACTGCCAGGTGACGGCGCATCACACGCCGGGTCACAGTCCGGGCCAGGTCTGCCTGCAGATCGGCGACGACGACGACGACGCTGGGCGTGACCTGTTCGTCGGCGACACGTTGTTTGCCGGGTCGATCGGTCGCACCGACCTGCCCGGGGGCGACCACGAGGTGCTGCTCAACTCAATCCGCGACGTGCTGATCCCGCTCGGCGACGCCTGCCGCGTCCACCCGGGTCACGGCCCGTCGACCGACATCGCCACCGAGCGACGCACCAACCCGTTCCTCATGTCGATCGCGTAGCCGCCGGCTGCGCACGCCCGTCTCCCGATTCGCACTCGCGCTTCAACTCCCCCCTTCCAGGGTCGTGGCGCTCTGGTTGAACGGCGCGTGCGCCAGCACCAGGTCGACGCGTCCGACCCGCAGCGTGTCGCCGGGCAGCAGCGTTGCCTTCTGCACTCGCTTGCCATTGACGTACGTGCCGTTGGTGCTCTGCAGATCCTCGACGTCGAGTTGCCCGGTCGACTGCGTCGTGAGCCGGCAGTGCAGGCGGGAGACCATCGCCGCGTCGACGATGAAGTCGGCGCGAACGGCGCGCCCGAGTGTCTTGATGGTGCCGGGCAGCAGCCGGAATGTCAGCACCGGCTCGCGACCCTGCATCGTTCTCAAAGTCCACATGGTGCGTTCGTTCGGCGGTCAGGCGGGGGTTGCGGCCACCGGTACGGGCAGCGGCGCCAGCGACAGCAACTCACGCAGCCGCGGCGAGACCACCTCGCCTCGGTGCGTCACCAGGGCCTCGCGCGTGATCTCGTCGGCAGGGTCAACGGCCAGCGCGCCGTCCTTGGTGCGCAGGTGCGCCAGCAGCGTCGTGAGGTTCTTGGCGTACAGCTGACTGGCATGGAACGGCACCGTCGCCGTCAGGTTGGTCGGGCCGTGGATGGTCACCCCGGATACAACCACTGTCTGGTCGGCAACCGTCGCCTCGCAGTTGCCGCCGCGTTCGGCCGCGAGGTCGACGATCACCGATCCCGGCGCCATCGTCGCCACCATCTCGGTGGTGATCAGCACCGGCGACGGCCGTCCGGGAATCGCCGCCGTGGTGATGACCACATCGCTGTGCGCCACCACCCGCGCCATCGTCTCGCGCTGGCGACGGTAGAACGACTCGTCCTGCGCCGTGGCGTAGCCGCCCTTGTCCTCGGCGGCGGTACCCGCCTCGATCGGCAGTTCGACGAATCTGGCGCCGAGGCTCTCGATTTGTTCCTTGACGGCTGGCCTGACGTCGTAGGCCTCGATGCGCGCGCCGAGCCGCTTGGCGGTGGCAATCGCCTGTAGCCCGGCGACACCGGCGCCAATCACGAAGACCCGGGCCGGCGACACCGTGCCGGCGGCGGTCATCATCATCGGGAACAGCCGCGGCAGCGTCGAGGCGGCCAGCAGCACCGCCTTGTACCCGGCGATGTTGGCCATCGACGACAGCGCGTCCATGCTCTGCGCGCGCGTGATGCGCGGGATCAGCTCCATCGCCAGGCTGGTCGCGCCGGTGGCGGCAACGGCGGCGGCGACTTTCGGGGTACCCAGCGGGTCGGCGAAGCCAATCACTGTGTGACGGCTGCTCAAGCGCGACAAGTCGTCTCCGCCCTGCACCCCGGAGGCGCCCGGCGTGCGTACCTGCAGCAGGACATCGGCGGCAGCGAAGACCTCGTCGCGGGTGGCCAGACGCGCTCCGGCGGCGACGTAGGCCTCGTCGAGGCATCCGGCGCGCAGCCCGGCGCCCCGCTCGATGACCACCTCGGCCCCGGATTTCACCAGCGCCGGCACGCTGGCAGGAATCAGCGCGACGCGGTCCTCGCCGGGCAACACTTCTCGGGGAACGCCGATGACCATGAGCAGGGGCATTGTAAACCCGCCGACTCGGGCAGAGGGCCAGCCCGCCGCGCCCCTGCGATGAACTGTTGACGCAGGTGCACCGTCCAATCTGGCGGTTCACACGGACACCGGCCGACGAGACGGCCGCTGGAGATTCGAGACATGACGAAGACGAGCAAGCGGCTCGGGATGGCGGCCGTCGGTGCCGTGATGATGGGCGGCGGCCTGTACGCGTGGTCGGGCATGAACCCGGCCAAGGCGACCTTCGAGCCGTCGCGCCTGGCCACGGTCGAGCAGAACACCATGGTCCGGTCGGTAGTCGCCACCGGCAAGGTCGAGCCGATCGCGAAGGTCGAGATCAAGTCCAAGGCCAACGGCATCATCGAGCGGCTTCACGTCGACGTCGGCGACATCGTCAAGGTCGGTGCCGTGCTGGCCGAGCTGGACAAGGAGAACCTGCTGGCGCGGGTCCGTGAAGCGCGGGCCAACGTGCAGGCCGCCGAGGCCTCGCTGCAGGGCGCACGCGCGCAGCTCGAGAAGAACAAGGTCGAGGCCGAGGGTCCCGAGGTCGAGTTCGCGAAGCGCGCGGCACGACGCGCCGAGGACCTCGCTGGCCAGAAGCTGGTTGCGCAGTCCGAACTGGATGTCGCGCAGAGCGCCTACGAGCAGGCCGTCAACCGCCAGCGGGTGGCCAAGAGCCAGCTGATCGTCTCGTCGGCGAAGGTCTCGGAAGCCAGTGCGCAGGTCGCGCAGGCGCGGGCCAACTACGAGCGCGCTGAAGAGGAATTGCGCAACGCCACTATCCGTGCGCCGATTGCCGGCATGGTGCTGACCCGTGACGTCGAGATGGGCAGCCCGGTCTCGTCGATCCTCAACCTCGGCGCCAATGCGACCCTGGTGATGACCCTCGGCGACATCCAGGAAGTGTTCGTGCGCGGCAAGGTCGACGAGGCCGACATCGGCCTGGTTCGTTTCGAGCAGCCGGCCCGGATCAGCGTCGAGACCTTCAAGGACAAGAAATTCGACGGCAAGGTGACGTTGATTTCGCCGATGGGCACCGAGAAGGACAACGTCACCACCTTCGAGGTCAAGGTCTCGATCGACAACCCGGGCAATCAGCTCAAGGCCAACATGACGGCCAACGCCGAGATCATCCTCGAGGAACATCCCGACTCGCTGATCGTCCCCGAGGCGGCCATCACCTACGACGCGGCGCGGCAGGCCTTCGTCGACCTGCTCGACCCCAACCAGCAGACCGGCCGCCGCAAGGTCCCGGTCAAGGTCGGCATCAGCAACGGCACACGGGCACAAGTCCTGGACGGCATCAGGAAGGGCGACAAGGTCATCCTGCCGTCGTAGCCATGCGCGAATCTTTCATCCAGGCGATCGACAACCTCCGCGCCAACAAGCTGCGGAGCGTGCTGACGATGTTCGGCATCATGTGGGGCATCGTCTCGATCGTGGTGCTGTCGGCGCTCGGCGAGGGCTTTCGTCTCGGGAACGACGCCGTGCTCCGCGAGTTCGGCCGGAACATGAGCATCGTCTGGGGCTCACGGACGGCCATGCAGGCGGGCGGCGAGCGCGCCGGACGGCTCGTCAACCTGACCGTGGACGACGTGCGCGCGGTCCAGGCCCAGGGCCGGCTGGTGCTGGCGGTGAGCCCGGAGATCCAGCGCGGCACCAGGGTCAAGAGCGCGTACAACGAGGCCTCGGTCACCGTGCACGGCGTCGAGCCGCCTTACATGTTCATGCGCACCATCGAGGTCGATCGCGGGCGGCAGCTGAACTGGAGCGACGAGACCAACGCCAGCCAGGTCGCCGTGATCGGCTGGGAGATGGCCAAGCAGCTGTTCGGCGAGCGCAACCCGATCGGCGAGCAGATGCTGATCAACGGCATGCCCTACGCGGTGGTCGGTCGGATCCGTCGCAAGGATCAGGACAGCAACTACAGCGGCCCGGACAACAACAAGATCTTCGTGCCGTTCGCGGTGATGTCGCGCCACCTGCCGCGTCCCGATGCGCCGCTCGGCACCATCAACCAGATGCTGGTGATGCCGCACGACGAGGTCGTCGCCGGCCTCGGTGCCATCCTCGGGAGCCGCACCGGCCGGGTCGAGGACATCGACTGGCCTCTGGAGCGCGAGATTCGCTGGATTCTGGCGCGCCGCAAGTCCTTCGACCCCGATGATCGCGACGCCATCAACGTCTGGGACACGTCGTTGCAGACGATGTTCTTCGACCGGATGATCAGCGGCATGTCGAGCTTCTTCCGGATCGTCGGCCTGGTCACGCTGGCGCTCGGCGGCATCGGCGTGATGAACATCATGCTGATTGCGGTCAAGGACCGGACCCGGGAAATTGGCGTGCGCAAGGCGCTCGGCGCGACCACCGCGGCAATCCAGCGGCAGTTCTTCCTCGAGGGCTTCTTCCTGACGCTGATCAGCGGCGGCATCGGGATGCTCGGCGGAGTCGTGTTGTGTACCGCCGTCAACACGCTGGCGACGCTGCCGATCCGCTTTGCCGGCATGATCATCACCTGGTCCAACTCGCTGCTCGCGCTCGGCGCACTGATCGTGATCGGCCTGATTTCGTCGACGCTGCCGGCGCGTCGGGCCGCGCAGCTGCCGCCCATCGAAGCGCTGCGCTATGAGATGTGACCTGCGCCTCGAGTCCTGAGCCCCCATGACCCCTCCCGATGTCCTTGCCCTCGACACCTCGCTGCCGATCACGCCGGCCAGGGTGCGGGGACGCGCCCGCACGCTGCGGATGCTGCGGGAGGTGGTGCGCGAGGCCCTGCACGGTGTCGCCCGCAACCGATTGCGCGCCGGCCTGTCGATGCTTGGCATCTCGTGGGGCATCGTCTCGGTGGTGATGCTGCTGGCGTACGGCAACGGCTTCCAGGAAGCGATCATGGTCGGCTTCCGCAACGCGTTCGGTGACGGCGTCGCGGTGATGTTCCCGGGGCAGACCAGCATGCAGGCGGGCGGACAGCGCGCTGGCCGTCGGATCCGGCTGAAGGAAGAAGACGTCACGGTGGTCGCGCAACTGCCGGTAATCAAGTTCGCAAGTCCGGAGTACCTGGCGCGCCTGGCGGTGACCTACGGCGAGAAGTCGGCGACCCAGGCGATCCGCGGCGTCAACACGGTGTACGGCTCGATGCGGCAGGAGCGTCCGGCGCGCGGGCAGGGCCGCTGGCTGTCGGACGAAGACGTCGCCGACCGTCGCCGCGTCGCCTTTCTCGGCTACGAAGTGGCGCGCAAGCTGTTCGGCGCGCAACAGGCGGTCGGGCAGGTGGTCCGGATCGGCAACCGGCCGTTCGAGGTCATCGGCGTGATGGAGGACAAGGTCCAGATGTCCTCCTACTTCGCGCCCGACAAGTACTGCGTGTTCGTCCCGTACACGACGATGGGCGAACTGCAGGACACGACCTACCTGACCACGCTGGTCTTCCAGACCGTCAATCCGCTCCAGCAGGATAAGGCTCTGCGGGCGGTACGCGAGGCGCTGGCCCGGACGCATCGCTTCACGGCCGAGGACGAGCGCGCGCTGAACATCAACGACTCGGTCGAGAACAGCGCGATGATCGGCGGCATCATCAACGGCCTGAAGGTGGTGCTGACCTTCATCGGCGTGCTGACGCTGGCGATCGGCGGCGTCGGCATCATGAACATCATGTTCGTCTCGGTCACCGAGCGCACCCGCGAGATCGGCATCCGCAAGGCGCTCGGTGCGCGCCGCCGCGAGATTCTGCTGCAGTTCCTGACCGAGGCCTTCGTCATCACCTTTCTCGGCGGGGTGGTCGGCGTGGGGGTGTCGTGGCTGATGGTGTGGGCGTTCAGCCCGCGGCCCTTCCTGGCCGAACTACTCGACGACATGACGCGGCAGACCGACATCCACCTGGTGCTGTCGCTCGAACTGCTCGGGATGTGCACGGCGATCCTGATGGTCGTCGGCATCATCGCCGGGCTGCTTCCGGCGCTGCGGGCGTCACGCCTGGACCCAATCGAGTCGCTGCGGTACGAGTAGTCGGGAGTCGGTAGGCGGGAGGCGATGCCTGATGCCCGATGCAAGGCGCCCTATCGTGACCGGCTGGCCCAGAGCGTGCCCAACCAATCGACAATCACCCGGGCGACCTCCGGGCTGACCTTGGCGTCGCCGAGACTGCCGTACTCGGAGACCTCGCCGGTGGGCGCGGGCACCAGCAGGTGGTTGATGCCGGGCAGCATGACCAGTTGCGAGGCGCCGCGCTTGCGTTGCACGGCGAGCCCGCTGAGCAACTCGGCGTTGGACAGCCCCACCTGGCGGTCGCGTTCGCCGTGGAGGATGAGCAGCGGCTGGCGCACCTTCTTCATCACCACCGCTGGTTCAAACGCCAGCACGCTCTGAAAGTACGGCGTGTCGGCCGCCTTGCGCATCGCCTCGGGCACGCCTTCCCACCCCTGCCCCGTCACCACTGCGTTCATGATCTGCGCCTGCAGCTGTACGCGCCGCTGCTTCTCGTCGGCCGGCAAGGTCAGCGCGTCGAGCGCGCGCTGCTGCTGATCCAGGGCCAGCTCGCTGCCCTTGACGCCGGGTGTCGCAACCGTGATTACCGTTTCGATGTGGTCGCTGCGGCCGGCCGCGATCAAGGCCACCGAGCCCCCCTCGCTGTGCCCGACCACGCTGATCCGCC
>JACDAO010000193.1 GCA_013695405.1 Acidobacteriota bacterium
TCGGTGACGATCAGCGGGTTGATCTCGATCATCGACGCGTCGGTGGCGACGAACGTGTCGTAGATCGCCTGCATCACCTTGACCGCCTTGCCGACCTGGGCCGGCGCGAGGCCGAGGCCGAAGGCGATCTGCCGCGCCTGGAAGCCGGCCAGGCCGGTGATCGGGCTGACCGCGACGCGCCTGATCGCATCGGGGTCGCGCTCGGCCACCTCCTCGATGTCCATCCCGCCGTCGCTGCTGGCCATCAAAATCGGGCAGCCAGCGGCGCGATCGACGAGCAGGCCGAGATACAACTCGCGGGCGATCTTGACGCCCTCCTCGATCAGCAGGCGCTCGACCTTGCGTCCGTCGGGTCCGGTCTGGTGGGTGACCAGGGTCATGCCGAGCATCTGGCGCGCGGTCTCTTCCGCGATGGTCGCGTCCTTGACCACCTTGACGCCGCCACCCTTGCCGCGGCCGCCGGCGTGAATCTGCGCCTTGACGACGGTGACGCCGCCGCCGAGCCGCCGGGCGATCGCGCCGGCCTCTTCGGCCGAGAACGCCACTTCGCCCCGCGGCACCGGCACGCCGTGCCGGGCCAGAATGGCCTTTGCCTGGTATTCGTGAATCTTCACTGGAAATCCTTGGACGTAGTGGACGCGAGGCCGGACACGGGCGCGGCCCGCTGGATCGATCGGCACCGCCGCAGCGTCCCTATCATTGACATGACGCGCGGGCGGGTCAAGCCTGCCGACCGGGCGGTCGTTGCTCGCGGCGACGAGCCGGGATACCATTCCGGGGGTTCTGGCTGCCGCGCCCCTCACCGGGAAGCGCATTTGCGGAGCCCGGAACCCCTTCGGCCGATGTCACCCGACAACCCATTGCATTCTTCCTCGCGTCCGGCTGCCTCCGCAGGTGCACCGGATCGCGGAGTGTGACATGCCCAGTCGTCTATCCTTCTTTTCGTCGACGGTCGGGTCCAAGATTCTGATTGGGCTGACCGGTCTGCTGCTGTTCGGTTTTCTGATCGGGCACCTGGCTGGCAATCTGACGCTGCTGGTCGGAGCCGAGTCCTTCAATTCCTACGCGCACAAGCTCGAAGGCCTGGTGCCGGTGCTCTACCTGGCCGAAGTCGGGCTGGTGGCGATCTTCGTGCTGCATGTGGTGCGGACGCTGCTCAACGTCTGGCGCAACACCGTGGCGAGGCCCACTCGGTACAGCGACAAGCGCCGCGCCTACCACACCAGCCGCAAGAGTTGGTCGTCGACGACGATGCCGTTGACGGGCCTGTTCATCCTGGCCTTCGTGGTGCTGCACATCCGCACCTTCAAGTTCGGCGCGTTCTATCGCGATCCGACCACCGGCGAGCGCGACCTGTTCCGGTTGGTCGCCGAGGTCTACCAGAACCCGCTGTACGTCGGCTTCTACGTCGCGGCGATGATCCTGATTGGTATGCATCTCAACCACGGCATTTCGAGTGCGGCGCAGTCGCTTGGTCTGTCGAACCAGCGGTACGGCCGCGGGCTCGTGCTCGGCGGACGGATGCTCGCGGTGGTGATCGCCGGCGGCTTCGCCGTGCTGCCGCTCTACATGTACGTGGCGTACTAGGGGTTGGCGATGCAACTCGATGGCAAGGTCCCGGGCGGTCCGATTGAATCCCGGTGGGAGCGCCACAAGTTCGAATCGAAGCTGGTCAACCCGGCCAATCGGCGCAAGCTGACGGTGCTGGTTATCGGCACCGGTCTGGCCGGCGCCTCCGCCTCGGCGGCGCTTGGCGAGCTTGGCTACAACGTCCTCACCTTCTGTATCCACGACAGTCCGCGCCGGGCCCACTCGATTGCCGCGCAGGGCGGAATCAACGCCGCCAAGAATTACCGCAATGACGGCGACAGCGTCTACCGGCTGTTCTACGACACCGTCAAGGGCGGCGACTACCGGGCGCGCGAGTCCAACGTCTATCGGCTGGCCCAGGTCAGCGCCGACATCATCGATCAATGCGTCGCCCAGGGCGTGCCGTTCGCGCGCGAGTACGGCGGCCTGCTCGACAATCGCTCGTTCGGCGGCGCGCAGGTCTCGCGGACCTTCTATGCCCGCGGCCAGACTGGCCAGCAATTGCTGATTGGCGCCTACCAGTCGATGATGCGCCAGGTCGACGCCGGCACCGTCAAGCTGTTCCCCCAGCGCGAGATGCTCGACGTGGTGATGGTCGAGGGCCAGGCGCGCGGCGTGATCATGCGCAACCTGGTCACCGGCGAACTCGAGAAGTGGGCCGGCGACGCGGTGCTGCTCGCCACCGGCGGGTACGGCACGGTGTATTACCTGTCGACCAACGCGGTCAACAGCAACGTCACCGCGGCATGGCGTGCGCACAAGCGCGGCGCGCTGTTCGCCAACCCGTGCTTCACGCAGATTCACCCGACCTGCATCCCGGTCTCGGGCGACCACCAGAGCAAGCTCACGCTGATGAGCGAGAGCCTGCGCAACGATGGACGGGTGTGGGTGCCCAAGGACGCCCGCGACCCGCGGCCGCCGCAGCAGATCCCCGAGCCCGAGCGCGACTACTACCTCGAACGCCGGTATCCGAGCTTCGGCAACCTGGTGCCGCGCGACGTCGCCTCGCGCGCCGCCAAGCTGGTCTGCGATGAAGGCCTCGGCGTCGGCGACACCGGCCTGGCGGTCTATCTCGACTTCGCCGATTCGATCGGGCGTCTCGGCAAGGACGTGATCAAGCAGCGCTACGGCAACCTGTTCGACATGTATCAGAAGATCACCGACGACAACCCCTATCAGGTGCCGATGCGGATCTTCCCCGCCGTCCACTACACCATGGGCGGGCTGTGGGTGGACTACAACCTGATGAGCACGATCCCCGGGCTGCACGTGCTCGGCGAGGCCAACTTTTCGGACCACGGCGCCAACCGGCTCGGCGCCAGTGCCTTGATGCAGGGTCTGGCCGACGGCTACTTCGTCATCCCGAACACCCTGAGCCACTATCTGGCCGGGACGTCGCTGCCCAAGGTCACCGCCGAGCATGACGCCTTTGCCGAGGCGGCCAGCAACGCCCAGGGACAGATCACGCGGTTGCTGACCGTCAGGGGTCAGAAGACGCCGCGCGAGTTGCACCGACAGCTCGGTCGCCTGGTGTGGGACTACGTCGGCATGTCGCGCACGGCCGAGGGGCTGCGCACGGCGCTGACCGAGATTCCGCGCCTGCGCGAAGAGTTCTGGCACAACGTCTCGGTGCCGGGCGAGGCCAACAACATGAACAAGAATCTCGAGTACGCCGGACGCGTGGCCGACTACCTCGAGTTCGCGGAGTTGCTGGCCCGCGACGCGCTCGAGCGCGAGGAGTCGTGCGGCGGACATTTCCGCGAGGAGTTCCAGACGCCGGACAACGAGGCGCAGCGCGACGACCTGCAGTTCGCGCACGCCGCGGCCTGGGAGTTCACCGGGGTCGGTCAGGCGCCGGTGCGTCACGTCGAGCCGCTGCAGTTCGACTATGTCAAGCCATCGCAGCGCAGCTACAAGTAGCTGCGAGCTGAGCTGAGCCTGAGCCTTTGAGAGAACCTACATGTCCATGAATCTCACGTTGCGTATCTGGCGGCAGGCGAACCCGGGTACACCGGGACGCCTGGTCGAGTACGCGGCCCAGGGCATCTCGCCGGACATGTCCTTTCTCGAGATGCTCGACGTGGTCAATGAGCAGCTGATTCGCAAGGGGGAGGAGCCGGTCGCCTTCGACTCGGATTGCCGCGAAGGCATCTGCGGCACCTGCGGCTGCATGGTCAACGGCGTGGCGCACGGCCCGGACGCGGCCGCCACCGTGTGCCAGTTACACATGCGTCGCTTCAAGAATGGCGACACGATCACCATCGAGCCGTGGCGCGCCGCCGCCTTCCCGGTCGTCAAGGACCTGGTGGTCGACCGCAGCGCGCTGGATCGGATCGTCCGGGCCGGCGGGTACATCTCGATGAACGTCGGTGCCGCGCCCGACGCCAACGCGATGCCCGTGGCCAAGGGCCTGGCCGACGAAGCCTTCGACGCCGCCGCCTGCATCCAGTGCGGCGCCTGCGTGGCGGCCTGCAAGAATGCCTCGGCGGCGCTGTTCACTGCGGCCAAGATCTCGCACCTCAACCTGCTGCCTCAGGGTCAGGCCGAGCGAGGCCGCCGGGCCGTGGCGATGGTTGACCAGATGGACGTCGAAGGCTTCGGCGCCTGCTCGAACGAAGGCGAATGCGAGGCGGTGTGCCCCAAGGAGATCTCGATCTCCAACATCGCCCGGATGAACCGTGAGTACCTGAGGGCGCGGCTGGTCGCGCGGTAAGGCAGGCGGCCGGCTGTGGGCGGCCCGAAGGCCTGATGCCTACGAGCCCACTTACACGCCGATGATCGTGGTCAATTCCTTGACCGCCGCGGCCGATTTCATCAGTGCGGTCCGCTCCTCGTCCAGCAGCGTGACCTCGATCACCTGTGCCATGCCCTTGGCGCCGAGCTTGATCGGGACGCCCAGGAACTGATCCGAGACGCCGTACTCGCCCTGCAGGTAGACCGAACACGGCAGGATCTGCTGCTTGTCCTTGAGGATCGCTTCGACCATCTGGGCACTCGACTGGCCCGGCGCGTACCAGGCGCTGGTGCCGACCAGTTTGGTGATCTCGGCGCCGCCGTTGGCGGTGCGCTCGCAGATCGCGGCGATCCGCTCAGCCGACAGCAACTCGGTGATCGGGATGCCGGACACGGTCGAGTAGCGCGGCAGGGGCACCATCGTGTCGCCGTGCCCGCCCAGGACGAACGCGTGCACGTTCTCGACCGACACCTTCAGCTCGGCGGCGATGAAGGTCCGCATCCGGGCCGAGTCGAGCACCCCGGCCATGCCGAGGACGCGCTCGCGCGGAAGGCCGCTCAGGCGGAAGACGGCCTGCGCCATCGCGTCGAGCGGATTGGCCACGACGATCAGGATGGCGTCGGGCGAGTGCTTCATGACGTTGGCCGTCACGTCCTGCATGATCTTGTAGTTGACCTGCAGCAGATCGTCGCGGCTCATGCCGGGCTTGCGGGGCACGCCGGAGGTGATCACGACGACGTCAGAGCCGGCCGACAGCGCGTAGTCGCTGCCACCGACCAGGCGGGTGTCGCTGCCTTCCACCGGGCAGGCCTGAAGGATGTCGAGCGCGACCCCGGCGGCCTTGCTGTCGGCGATGTCGATGATCACGACATCGGCCAGTTCACGGTTGGCGATCGATCGTGCCACGGTGGCGCCGACGTTGCCGGCGCCGCCGACTACGGTCACTTTGCGGTTCATGTCCGACTCCTGGGAGACAGCCGTTCCGACCTGCGGCCGACGGCTTCGTTCACGGCGCCGCCGGGAGCCGGTCGTCGAGGGTCGGGAGTGGCCGTGTACGCCGCAGCTCCCGATGCCCCACGCCCGATGCCCGTAGCGAAGCCGCTGACTACAGGTGGCTGATGACGGCGTCGGCAAAGCCCGACGTGCCAACTTCGGTCGCGCCGTCGATCAGGCGCGCCAGGTCGTAGGTGACCGTCTTGGCGGCGATGCTGCGCTCGAGCCCGGCGATGATCAGATCGGCCGCCTCCGGCCAGCCAAGGTAGCGGAACATCATCTCGCCCGACAGGATCACCGAACCCGGGTTGACCTTGTCCAGGTTGGCGTACTTGGGCGCGGTGCCGTGGGTGGCCTCGAAGACCGCGTAGCCGGTGTCGTAGTTGATGTTGCCGCCCGGGGCGATGCCGATGCCGCCGACCTGCGCGGCGAGCGCGTCGGAGATGTAGTCGCCATTGAGGTTGAGGGTGGCGATGACGTCGTACTCGGCCGGCCGAGTCAGGATCTGCTGCAGGAACGCATCGGCAATCGCGTCCTTGACGATCAGGCCGCCCGGCAGCCGGCACCACGGACCGTCGTCGATCTCGACCGCGCCGAACTCGCGCTTGGCGAGGTCGTAGCCCCAGTCACGGAAGGCGCCTTCCGTGAACTTCATGATGTTGCCCTTGTGGACCAGCGTCAGGCTCTTGCGGCCCGCGCCGACCGCGTACTCGAGGGCGGCGCGCACCAGCCGCTCGGTGCCTTCGCGCGAGACCGGCTTGAGACCCAGCCCGACCGAGTCGGGAAAACGGATCTTGCGGTAGGCCTTGGGGAAGGTCGCCTGCAGCCAGGTCTTGAGCTGCGCGACTTCCGGCGTGCCTTCGGCGAACTCGATGCCCGCGTAGATGTCCTCGGTGTTCTCGCGGAAGATCACCATGTCGATCAGGTCGGGGCGCTTGACCGGCGTCTCCATGCCCTCGAAGTAGCGCACCGGGCGCAGGCAGGTGTAGAGGTCGAGTTCCTGCCGCAGCGCGACGTTCAGCGATCTGATGCCGCCGCCGACCGGCGTGGTCAGTGGGCCCTTGATGCCGACCAGGTAGGCGCGGAAGGCGGTCAGGGTGTCGGCCGGCAACCAGTCCTGGAACTGCGTGAACGCCTTTTCGCCGGCGAACACCTCGAACCACACCACCTGCCTCGTGCCGTGGTAGGCCTTGGCGACCGCGGCGTCGAAGACACGCACGCTGGCGCGCCAGATGTCGGGGCCGGTGCCGTCGCCTTCGATGAACGGAAGGATGGGTCGATCCGGGACCACGAGCGTCTGGCCTTGCCGGGTGATGGGCGAGCCGTCGGTCGGGGCGGTGAGGTGCGAGAACTGCGACATGGAGTGTCCAGCGGGTTTAGGTCACGCCCCTGCGGCGCGTGATGCGTTTTTCACAGAAGCTGTGGAAAACCCTGTTCAAAAGCGAACCGATACAGAGTGTTATGCCCCACGGCACCGGGGCCGGCAGCGTCTTGCACCAACTTGGTGCGTGGGGTCGTCGACGGCCCCGGACGAGCGCGACGATTATACGCTCACGGACGCAGCGGCAGACGCAACACGCGGTCTTCCGCAAGCAGGCGCAGCTCGACGCCGTCGCTGTCGATGCGGTCGAGTCGGTAGACGCGCGCGACCAGATCGCCCGGCCGGGCGTGCAGCACGCCGTGCGCGCCGGCGACGATCGCGGTGCGCACGATGCCTTGCGCGCCGCGCGTCTCGGCGATGCCGATCAGCGACAGCTGCGGCCACACC
>JACDAO010000195.1 GCA_013695405.1 Acidobacteriota bacterium
GCCGAGGCCGGCCAGCACGGCGAGGCCGCACGCCGCCAGCGCGTACCAGCGAAACGGATTGGTCTGGGCCTGGCCCGGCAGCCACAGCAACCAGCGCCCCGGCACCGCGCCGTACGCCCGGGTGAGCGCCAGCACCGTCAGGCCGGCAAAGCACCAGCGCACCGCGCCGAGAGCCGGCGTGAGGCGCGTCGCCAGTCCGAGTGCCGCGAGCATCAAAACCGTGATCCCGAAGTACGCGACGTGCTCGGGGTAGGTGGCGGTCGGGTCGGGATGCCACCAGGTGCCGTGCAGCGGCGTGCCCCAGAAGTGCGGCATCGCGAGCGTCGCAAGGTTCGGCCAGGGTGCCCCGTCCGCCGAGACGACCCGTGTGCCGGCCGGCGAGGTCCGCAGGGCGTCGAGCATCGGTCCGAGCGCGATCGCCCCGACCAGCAGCCCCAGCACCCCGCCGAGCAGGAGTGGCCCGAGCGCGCGCCATCGCCGCGTCTGCCACAGTTCGCAGATCGCGTAGCCCGCAGCGCCGGCGAGACACACCAGGGCGGTCGCCAGATAGCCGCCGGCGAACAGCGCCCCGAGCGCCAGCGCCAGTCCGGCCGTGTCCTGCCACCGGGTGCGGTGCACCGCACGCCGGATCTGGCGCAGCACCAGCGGCAGCCACGCGGCAACCGTCGGCATCGGCGCGCTCAGCCAGGTGAGGAAGTGCCCGTTGAGCGCGAAGGCGATGCCGGCCGCCGCCGCCGCCACCGCGCCGACGCCGAGGTCGCGCAGGAACAGCCACATCGCCAGGGCCGCGACCACCAGGCGCAGCGGCCCGTACCACGAGACCGCGTCCTCGGCTGGCAGCAGGTAGTACGGCAGGCTCATCGGCGAGAAGGCCCGCGCCACGTCCAGGCTCTGGAAGAACGCCGGCACGCCGGCCAGGCGCGACTCGTCGAACTCCGGCAGCTCGCCCTGTCGCAACCGCGCGAAGTGCGTGGTCATCAGCGGCTGGTGGTAAAAGGCCTCGTCCGATCGGCTCGGGTTGGCGCCCCGCGTGAGTGGCCGGTCGTGTGACCACGGGTAGAACTCGAACAGGAGATCGGCGGGGGAGAAGACCTCACCGTGCCGCCACTCGCGCTCGAACAGCACCAGCAGCGACGCCAGCAACACCACCAGCAGGGGCGCCAGCGCGCGCCCGCGGCGCGCCCAGGACCTCGACGCGGTCACCGCCGGGCCACCAGCGCGAACTGCGAGGCGGCGCGCCGCAGACCGGGCACCGCCAGCCAGGCACGGTCGGCGGCGAACACGGCCCGCCAGAACAGCCGCGACTCGGTTGCCAGCAGCCACGGCAGCGGACCGCCGATGACGTCGATGTAGTCGATCCGCGTCTCGCCGAAGCCGCTCGCCGTCGCCTCGGCGGTCAATGCGTAGGGATCGAGTGACGCTTCCTGTTCGGCGTGGACCGTGCTGCGGCGACGGAACCAGCGTTCCGCGATGACCCGCAACAGGCCGCGCGCATTGGGATCGCGCAGGTACAGCCAGCCGCCCGGTGCCAGCCAGTCGTGCAGGCGCGACAGCAGTGCCCGGCGCTGCTCGGGCAGAAAGTGGTGGAACACGCCCATGGCGTAGATCAGGTCGAACTGCGCGGTGCAGAACGGTTGCGTGTCGATCGGCCCGGTGATCACCTCGACGTTGCGCAGACCCGCCGCCTGCAGGCGCTGCCGCGCCGCATCCGCCGCGGTCTCGGACAACTCGACGGCGACGATCCGGTCGACCAGCGGCGCCAGCGCGAGCTCGTAGTCGCCGAGGCCGGCGCCAATCGACAGCACCCGCATGTCGGGCCGCAGCGGCACCTGCCGGCGGATCGCCGCGACATTCCAGGCGACCAACTGGCGGAAGCCCTCGCGCTCGAAGAAGCGTTCCCGCAGGGCCCGGGCGTACCAGGCGTTCTCGTGGGCGCGCTCGCGCTCGAGCGGCGACGCGGGTATGGTCACGCCGTCTCCGCTCGCGAGGTCCACCAGCCGACGTGCCACTCCCAGACCGCGGCGAGCCCGAACGCGACCACCGCGGGCCACAAGCGCAGCGGCGTGGTCAGCGCCAGCCCGACGACCCCGGCGCCGAGCAGCATGCCGTCGACGCCGAGCAACCACGGCCGACAGACAGGCAGCGCGTAGAGCAGGTGCAGCCCCACGAACAGCGCGCTGACGGTGGGGACGTGATCGACCGGCCGGGCCCGGCCGTGCCGCCGCACCAGGCGCCGTTCCGCCTCGCCATAGCGCCGCATCATGCGACGGAACCAGGCGAACGTGCCGGGCCGATGGTGGTGGACGACCGCGCCGGGCACGTAGAAGAAGATCGCGCCGGTGGCCGCCAGCCGCAAATCGAGATCGACGTCCTCGCCGGGCCAGAGTCCGGCGGTGAACCCGCCGACGGCGCGCAGTGCCTCGGCGCGATACGCGCTGCAGCAGCTGGCATTGTGCGCGACGCGGCGTGGCCGGTCGTCGCCGCGGGTGTAGTCGCTGAGCACCGAGGCCACTCGAAAGAACGCCTCGAATCCGGCGCGCAGCCGCTGTTGCGCGGGCGGGAAGACGTTGACCTGCCGGCCGCCGACGCCGGTCGCGCCGGTGGTCCGCAAGCCTTTCACCAGTGCGCCGAGCCAACCCGGTGCGGCGATACAGTCGCCGTCGGTGAAGGCGATCACGTCGCCGCGGGCCAGCTCGATCCCGATGTTGCGCGCCGCCGACGCGCCAACCGGTGGTGAACGAACCACGCGCACCGCCGCGGCGCGGCCGATCGCCGCGGTGTCGTCGTCGGACCCGTCGTCGACGAGGATGATCTCGGCTGAGGCGAAGTCCTGGGCCTGCAGCGAACGCAGGCAGGCGGCGATCGTCGGGGCGCTGTTGCGCGCCGCCACGATGACGGTGGCGTGCGGCGGCGTGCCGCTCATCCCCGCCTCGCCTTGCCGCGGGCCCGACGCACCGCGACGG
>JACDAO010000220.1 GCA_013695405.1 Acidobacteriota bacterium
ACACCAAGGTGGTTGGCAACAACGTGGTCACGATGATACTGGTGAAGAACACGTCCACCGGAGCGATTGCCGGATTCAGGGTGACGGAAAACTGGTTCGACCGCGCCCGTAGTGCGTTGCCCGGTGACGTCTACCGGCATCCGCGGCCGATTACGCCAGGCGAGGTCATCACGGTCACGTTGACCACCCCGCGCCGCGCCGCCGCGCAGCCACTGACGCGGGCGGTTCGCCCTGCGCGCCCGCGGGGCCGCACCTCGGCGCCCGTTTGCCGCGACGCGCGTTCACTGGTGTGTTCCCGGAGGACGCAGCAATTTTGCAATTCTACAGTTCGCCGTTCCACTCCTCGGGCTCCGCGGAGGCCGAGCGAATGATCTCCATGTGCCACTTGCCGCCGCCCCACGGCTCGATCACCTCGGCGGCGACGACATCGACCAGCACCTCGTTGAAGCTCCGGGTTTCCGGGTCGCCCTCGAGGTGGTACGCCGGCTCCTCCCAGGCAAAGGTCGGGTAGAGCACCACCGTCAGGAACAGATCGTAGCCGTCGTCCACCACCACCAGTTGCCCGCACGGACGCTTCACGGTGGAGTGGTAGATCAGGTATTTCTCGGCGCTGTGGGCCCGGATGTAGCGCTTGAGCGCGAACTCCCTGGCGACGATCTCCTCGACCGCGATCTTCTTGTCCCAGCAGTCGTGGCAGTACTTCTCCTCGCCGCGGGGCTCGGTGACGTCCTTGGCACCACACAAGGCGCACCGCACACTGGAAACGGAACGACGGGGCATGACTGTCGATTGTACCCCGCCGTCCCGGCCCGACCCCGGGCGCGGGCGGGCACCTGTGCCGGCTCAGCGACGGACGGTTCGCGCCTCGTAGGCCGGCAGGTACATCCGCTCGACGTACTCCTTGAGCATGCGCCGGGTGCTGAACCGCGGCGCGACCGACCGAATCGATTCCTTGACCATCCTGACCCATCGGCGCGGAATGTCCTGGGCGTCGCGTTCGTAGAAGGCGGGCACCACCTCGGTCTCGAGCACCCGGTACAGCGCGTCGGCGTCGGCTGCATCCTGGGCGTCGCGGTCGGTGTGGTCCACGCCGGGGTCGATCAGCCAGCCGTTGCCGCCGACAAAGCCTTCGGGCCACCAGCCATCGCCGATGCTGACGTTGAGCACGCCGTTGGCCGCCGCCTTCATGCCGCTGGTGCCGCTCGCCTCGAGCGGCTTGAGCGGGTTGTTGAGCCAGACGTCGCAGCCCTGCACCAGGTAGTGTGCGACATGCAGGTCGTAGTCGTCGACGAAGGCAATCCGTCCGCCGAAGCGGGGATCGAGCGCCCGGCGGTAGATGCCCTGCAGCGCGTGCTTGCCGCCCTCGTCGGCGGGGTGTGCCTTGCCGGCGAAGACGATTTGCACCGGTCGTCGCGGGTCGTTGAGCAAGCGGGCCAGCCGATCGGGATCCTTGAAGATCAGGTCGGGGCGTTTGTATGCCGTCATGCGCCGGGCGAAGCCGATGGTCAGCGCGTTCTGACCGAGCAGCGTGCCGCCGGCCAGGACCCGGGCCGCGGTGGCGTTCTCACGCACCCAGCGGTCGCGGATCCGCTCGCGCACGAAGTGGTACATGTACGAGCGCATCCGCTCGCGCGTCTCCCACAGTTCCTCGTCGGGAATGCGCAGCACCGCGTCCCAGAGCGCGGTCTCGTCGTGACGCGCGCGCCAGTCGGCCGGCAGGTACTGGTCGAGCTTGCGGCTCAACTCCAGCGACAGCCAGTTGGTCATGTGCACGCCGTTGGTGACGGCCTTGACCGGCTCGGGCTGCGGTGGCAGCTCGTCGATCAACGGCGCCCACATCTGCCGGGTGACGTGGCCGTGCAGCTGGCTGACCGCGTTGATGCCGCTGGCGCTGCGCATCGCCAGCGCGGTCATGTTGAACAGCGTGCCATGGCCATTGTCGAAGCGGCCAAGCGCCAGAAAGTCCTCGCGGTGCGAGCCGAGGCCGCCCCAGCAGCCCGCCAGGTGCGTCTCGACCATGTGGAACGGGAACGCGTCGTGTCCAGCCGGCACCGGGGTGTGGGTGGTGAACACGGTCGACCGGCGCACTTCCTCGTGCGCGTCCGCGAAGCTGGAGCCCTGCTCGAGCAACTCGCGAATCCGCTGCAGTACAACGAACGCGGCGTGGCCTTCGTTGAGATGCCAGACCCCGGGGTCGACGCCCAGCGCCCGCAGCACGCGGACCCCGCCGATGCCGAGGATCACTTCCTGCTGAACCCGGGTCTCGCGGTCGCCACCGTAGAGGCGAGCGGAGAGTTCGCGGTCCCACGGCGCGTTCTCCGGCAGGTTGGTGTCCATCAGGTACAGCGAGACGCCGCCCAGCTTCACCTGCCAGACCGAGACCTGCACGGTGCGGTTGCCGAGCGGCACGACGATGACCAGGTCCTGACCGTCGAGGCCCTTGGCGCGCTGGGTCGCGGTGTGCGCCCAGTCGATTTGCTCGTAGACCTCCTCCTGCCAGCCGTCGGCGGTGATGGTCTGGTGGAAGTACCCCTGCGGGTACATGAAGCCGACGCCGATGAACGGCAGGCCGAGATCCGAGGCCTCCTTGCAGTGGTCGCCGGCCAGCACGCCGAGCCCGCCGGCATAGATCGGCAGCGACTGGTGCAGCGCGAACTCGGCCGAGAAGTAGGCGATCGGCCGGCTCCGGTCGATGCCGGTGCGTCCGCTCCACCAGGTGTCGGCGCCGGCCCGCGCCGCCGCCAGTTGCCGCATCGCTTCGTCGTAGATCTGCAGGAAGGCCGGCGAGATCGCGACCTCGGCGAAGCGGTCGGCGCCAACCAGGGGCAGCATCCGGACCGGGTTGTGTGCCGTCAGCCGCCAGACCTTGTAGTCAAGGCGCCGAAACACCTCGCGGGCGTCGTTGTGCCACACCCACCAGAGGTCGGTGGCGAGGTCGTGCAGGCCGGCGATGCGTTCGGGGATTGGCGAAGACTCGGACATGATTCTCGACGTGGTGGCGAAGGGACCTGAGCCGCGCACAGGCCAGCAGGGCAGCTATCGTACACTTTGACGCATGCCCGTCCCCCTGAATCGCCGTGATTTCGTGCGCTCCGGGGCCGCCGCGGCGGGTCTCGGGCTGACGGCTCGCGCCAACGGCGCTCCGGCCGTGCAGTCGCGCGCGTCGGTGCCGGTGGTCATCTCGTCGTCCAATGGCAACAGCTACACGCACGACGGCAAGGAGACCTGTGTCGTCCGCGCCTTCCGCCTGATGACCGAGGGCACCGACGTTCTCGACGCGCTGATCGAGGGCGTCAACATCGTCGAACGCGACCCCCAGGACACCAGCGTCGGCTACGGCGGGCTGCCCAATGCCGACGGCGTGGTGCAACTCGATTCCTGCTGTATGCACGGCCCGAAGAAGCGTGCCGGCGGCGTCGCCGCGCTCGAGGGCGTCCGGATTCCGTCGCTGGTCGCCAAGGCTGTGCTCGAGCAGACCGACCACCATCTGCTCGTCGGCGCCGGCGCGCAGACCTTTGCCCGCCAACTCGGCTTCACCGTCGAGGACGACCTCAACACGCCGGAATCGCGCCGGCTGTGGCTGGAGTGGAAGCGGCGCATCGACCCCGAGCACTTTCTCGACCCGGAGAAGCGGGCCCGCGCCGGCGCCGACGCCGGCCTCGCCATGGTCCGCGAGGGGCTGATCGACGGCGCCCACTACTTCGGGACGATCAACTGCAACGGCGTCAACACCAGGGGCGAGGTCTGCGGCGTGACCACCACCAGCGGCCTGGCCTGGAAGATTCCGGGGCGGGTCGGCGACTCGCCGATTCTCGGCGCCGGGCTGTACGTCGACGGCCAGGTCGGTGCAGCCGGGTCGACCGGGCGCGGCGAGGCCAACCTGTTCGGTCTGTGCTCCTACCTGGTGGTCGAACAGTTGCGGCAGGGCAAGTCGCCCAAGGACGCCGGCATGGAAGCGCTGCGCCGGATCAAGGCGAACACCATCGAGACGCGCCTGCTCGACGATCGCGGCCAGCCCCGTTTCCAGGTCAGCTTCTACGTCGTCAATCGCGCCGGGCAGTTCGCCGGCGTGTCGCTGTTCGAAGGCGACTACGCCGTCTGCACCGCCAACGGACCGGAGACGCGGCCTACCGAGGCGTTGCTGCCCGGCAAGGCCAACTGGTGACGCGATGCTGACGACCGCCCGCGCGGGTCTCTGCTGGCGGGCTGGCGTCGTCGCGGCGTGCTGCGCCGTGCTCGCACCGACCGGCGGGCCGGCGCTGGCGCAGCCGGCGTCGCCCGGTCAGCCGGCACGCGCCACTGAGACCGCGACCTTGACCAATCCTCCCGCCCGCTTCGCCGATCCCGCGCGCGCTGCGGCACTCGCCGCCGCCTTCCCCGAGGTCGATCGGCTGTTTGCCGAGTACGCACGCGCGGCGCACGTGCCGGGCATGGCCTGGGGTGTGATCGTCGACGGGAGGCTGGTGCACACTGGCACCTTCGGCGTGCAGGACGTCGCCACCAACACGCCGGTGACGCCCGAGAGCGTGTTCCGCATCGCCTCGATGACCAAGAGCTTCACCGCCGTGGCGATCCTGCTGCTGCGCGACGAAGGCCGGCTGGCGCTCGACGATCTCGCGGAGCGCTACGTACCGGAGCTTGCCCGGCTGCGCTATCCGACCGCCGATGCGCCCCGCCTCACCGTGCGGCACCTGCTGACGCACGCGGCCGGATTCCCCGAGGACAACCCCTGGGGCGATCAGCAACTGGCCCTGTCGGATCAAGAACTGGGCGCGCTGCTCGGGCAGGGCATCCCGTTTTCCACGTCGCCCGGTACGGCCTACGAGTACTCGAACTACGGCTTCGCCATCCTCGGCCGGATCGTGACGCGGGTTTCGGACCAGCCCTATCGCGACTTCGTGCGCACCCGGGTGCTCGAACCGCTCGGCCTGGGCGCAAGCACGCTCGGCGCCGCGGCCGTGCCATCCGCTCGCCTGGCGCACGGCTACCGCTGGGAAGACGCACGCTGGAAAGAAGAGCCACCCCTGGCCGACGGCGCGTTCGGGGCGATGGGCGGGATGCTGACGTCGTTGCGCGATCTGTCGCGCTACGTCGGTTGGATGATGTCGGCGTGGCCACCGCGCGACGAGGCCGACCCCGGCCCGTTGCGTCGATCCTCGCTGCGAGAGATGCAGCAAGTCTGGCGCAGCAGCCCGGCGACCGCACGCGCCGGGGCCGCGGGCCTGCTGCAATTGAACGCCGGCGGCTACGGCTACGGCCTGCGCGTGTCGCAGACCTGCGCCTACGGGCATGTCGTGGCCCACTCCGGCGGTCTGCCCGGTTTCGGCTCGCAGATGCGCTGGCTGCCCGAGCATGGCGTTGGGCTCGTGGCGATGGGTTCGCTGACCTACACCAACTGGGGACCGCGCCTGGACGCCGCCCTGGCGGCACTGACCCGGACGGGCGCGCTCCAGCCGCGGCAACCGCAGCCGTCGGCGGCGCTGACCACCATGCGTGGCGAGGTCACTGGCCTGCTGCAGCAGTGGGACGACCGACGGGCCGAGGCGATCGCGGCCAATAACCTGTTCAAGGATCTCGACCGCGCCCGCCGGCGCGACGAGGTGGCGGCGCTGCGCGAACGCCACGGCACCTGCCACGGCGGGGGCGCCTGGATGGTCGAGAACGCCCTACGCGGGGAGTGGGTGATGCCGTGTGAGCGCGGTGCCATCCGCGTCGCGATCACGCTGGCACCGACAATCCCGCCCCGCGTCCAGTACCTGTCGCTGACCGGCGTCGACAGCGCCATGCTGCCACCTCCTCGCGGCGCCTGCGAGCAGTAACAGCGGTCGCGACGTCGGGACCCGAGCGAGGCGCCCCGAACTCACCGCCGCGACACCTGCCTCAGCGGACGTCGAGGGTCATCACCGTCAGCAGCGTGTCGTCGCACAGGACGTCGAACTCGTAGGTGCCGCGTTCGGGCAACTCCAGCTCGAGCGGGAGATTGAGCGTGACCGCCGGTCGTTGATCGCTGAAATGCACCGACTTGGCTGCGGCCAGACCGGAGCTGCCCGACGGAAACCGGCCGTTGACCGCAATCCGCCGGTAGCCACGGACCGCCCCCGCGCGGAGCGCGATCACGGCGCGGACGTTCACGGTCAGAGGTGGCGTGCTCGGGTCGGCGGGGATGTCGACCTCCAGACCGTCGACGATGCCGATGAGATCGGCGGACCCGTCAGGTTGGAGATCGATGCGCTGACACAGGACGGCCAGCGCAACATGCGGACCGCCTGCCACGCTCATGTAAGCGAGTGTAGCAGGCGGTGATCGACGGTTGCGGAGGAGGACTTCAGGAGGCGGCGCTGTACTCGCCGTGGGCCGTGAACTCCGTGTGCCAGCCGCGCAGGCGCAGACCCTGGCGCCACGAGCCGGCCGCCGTCTCGAGCGCATCCCATTCCTCGAACACCCGACTCATCAGCGGCTTGCCGTTGACCAGGTATCGGAGTTCCATGCCGAACGGATGCGGATTGACCTCGCACCGGATGAGCTGACCGGCCCGGCGAAGCTTCCACAAGACTCGGCGGCGAAGAGCGAGCATACGCATTCGGACGTCTCCTGAGGCCGGTCTGATACTGCACGGCCACAACGCCCACAGTGAAGGCAAGAGGCATGCCTGACTTTAGATGGGGCGTACCTCGCTCCAGGGAGCTTTTCGGGACGTATTCGCGACGCCGTGTCTTGTTTTCAGACGGTAAAAGGTACCTGTCGGCACCGATTGAACTCGACCGTATAGACTAAACTGGAGGGATGGTGCGGAAGGAGGGACTTGAACCCTCACCGAGTTGCCCCGACAGGTTCCTGAGACCTGCGCGTCTGCCAATTCCGCCACTTCCGCGGTGAGGACGGGTGTGACCGGGCGGTCACAGACGACGGAGTATAACGCAACTCGCGATCAAGAGGAAGGCCGCCGCCCGGTCCGGCAGGGTGCCGATGCTATGCTGCCGGGACACGGTAACTTCCGGCACACTGGCCGGTTGAAAGGATCGACGCGTGGCTGTTCGTCGTGGTGTCTGGCTCGTCCTGCTCCTGATCGTCTGTGCCGTCCTGGCGTCGGCGGCGCTGGTCGCGTTCTCGTGGGTCGCGTTCAGCCAGACGCCGGGCATGCCCGCGAGGGGCGTGCTGGTGGTGCGAGTCGACGGCAGCCTCGAGGAAGTCGCCACCAACCCCTTCGACCAGCTGTTTCAGGAGCCGGTGACGGTCCGTTCGCTCAGCGAGGCACTGCGGGCGGCCAAGGAGGACCCGCGTATCACCGGTGTGCTGCTGCGCCCGGTCCAGGCGCCGGCCTTGTGGGGCAAGATTCAGGAACTGAGCGACGCCTTGGTCGACTTCCGCAGCTCCGGCAAGCCGCTGGTGGCGGTCCTCGAGGTCGCCGGCGACCGCGAGTACGTGCTCGCGTCGGCCGCCTCCCGCGTCATCCTGGTGCCGCCCGGTCAGCTCAACCTCACCGGGCTGGCCAGCTACCAGCTGTTCCTGCGCGGCCTGTTCGACAAAATCGGGGCAACCCCCGACCTTCTCCACATCGGCGACTACAAGACCGCGGTCAACACCTTCACCGAAAAGGGCTTCACGCCGGCTCATCGCGAGATGACCCAGTCGCTCAATCACGACGCCTTCGAGCAATTGCTCGGCGTGGTGGCCAATGCGCGCAAGAAGTCGGTTGCCGAGGTGCGCGCCCTGATCGACCAGGGGCCGATGCTGCCTGACGCCGCGCTGGCCAACGGCCTGGTCGACGATGTCGCCTACCTGGACGAGATCGGCAAGACCAGCGGTCTGGGCGATCGCTTCCAGGAAATCGAGTTGCCGCGCTACCTGCCCGCGGCTCGGCGTCCGCGGACCGGACTGACGGCGCCCAAGATCGCCATGCTGTATGCGGTCGGCACGATTGTCTCGGGCCGCGGCGGGTCAGGGCCGACCGGCACCGAGGTCGGCTCCGACAAGCTCACCGAGTACATCCGCGCCATCCGCAACGACGACAGCATCAAGGCTGCGGTGCTCCGCATCGACAGTCCGGGCGGGTCGACCGTGGCCTCCGACGTGATCTGGCGCGAGTTGATGCTCCTGCGCGCGCGCAAGCCATTGGTGGTGTCGATGTCGGACCTGGCCGCCTCGGGGGGCTACTACATCGCGATGCCGGGTCACGTGATCGTCGCCCAGCCCGGCACCCTGACCGGCTCGATCGGTATCTTCTCGGGCAAGTTCGTGGTCGGCGGCACCTACAACAAGCTCGGGGTCAACATCGAATCGGTCAGCGAGGGCCGCTTCGCGCAGATGTACTCGGGCATCCGGCCGTTCACGCCTGACGAGCGGCTGAAGATCGAGGAGCAGATGCAGGCGTTCTACGACCAGTTTGTCGAGAAGGTTGCCGAGTCGCGCTCCTCGACGCCCGAGAAAATCGACGCAGTCGCGCAGGGCCGGGTCTGGACCGGGCGGCAGGCGCGCGACATCGGGCTGGTCGATGAACTCGGCGGGCTGCCGCGAGCGCTGGCGATTGCCAGGCAGCGTGCCGGGCTGGCGCCCGACGCGGCGGTGCAGGTCGTGGTCTACCCGCCGAAGCCATCGGTCTACGAAGCGGTGTCGACGATGTTCGGGGGTGCAGACGGCGGCATGCGTGCGTCGCTGGCCGAGGCGTTGCTGAGCCAGGAAGACCGGCAGGCGCTCGGCGCGATTCGCCAGCCAATGCAGCAGCTGCGGCGCGGCGAATCGCTGGCGTTGCTGCCGTGGGTCTTCGTCAGGTAGCGGCTAGGTGGTCAGGCGCTGCAGCACGCTCTGGTCGATGCGGATGTCCATCGCTTCCTTGGCCTTGTTCATGTAGCTGGCAAAGAACTGGGCGCGCCGCTGCGACGCCAGTTCGCGCCGGGTTGCGTCGCGCTGACTGGCCAGGTCGGCCGCCGGTACGGACGTCCGGTTCACGACACGGACGATCACCGCGCCATTGGCGGTCGGGATCGGATCGCTGACCGCACCGACCGGCAGCGTGAAGGCCACCTGGTCGACGGCCGGGCTGGGCCCCACTTCCGGAATCGCTGCGCCCCGGGCGATGGCGTCGCTGGTTCGCACCGTGCGTCCGGCGGTCTTCGCGGCGGCGGCGAAGTCGGCGGCGCCCTTCAGCGTGGCGGCGACGGCGGTGGCGCGGGTGCGCGCCAGGTCCTGGGTCTTGCGCTTCACCAGGTCGGCGCGGACGCGATCCTTGACGTCTGCCAGCGTCGGCAGCCGCGGCGCTTCGGTGCCGGTCACGGTCAGGAAGGCTATCCCGGTGCCGGTGCGCACCGGCCCGCTGACCGAGCCCGGCGCCAGCGAAAAGGCCTGTGCCGAGACGTCGGCGGCCGCGCCAAGTCCCGGGATCGGCTCGTCCCTGGTGAACAACGGCGACTCCTGCACCTTCAGGCCACGCGACGCGGCGGCCTTGTCGAGATCAGCGGGGCCCTTCACTTCCGCCGCGATTGCCGTCGCCAGATCCTGGGCGCGCGTCTGGGCGCGCTCGAACCGGAGTTGCTCGGTGATCTGCGGCCGCACCGCGTCGAGCGGCTGCACCTCGGCGGCCTTCTTGTCGGTGACCTTGATGATGTGGAAGCCGTACTGCGTCTTGACCAGGTCGCTGACCTGCCCGACCGGCAGCGCGAACGCGACCGCGTCGAACTCGGGCACCATCCGGCCGCGCGCAAAGAAATCGAGGTCGCCGCCGCGAGTCGCACTGACCGTGTCCTGCGAATTCGCCTTGGCCAGCGTCGCGAACTCGGCGCCGCCCTTGATCTGCGACAGCAGGGCGTCCGCGCGGGCCCGGACCGCGGCTTCGTCCTTGCCTTCGGTGTTGAGCAGGATGTGGCTCGCGCGCACCTGTTCAGGCTGCGAGTACTGATCCAGGCTCAGCTTGTAGGCGCGCTGGATGTCCTGCTCGGGCACGGCGATGTTGCCGCGAATCGCCTGCACGTCGACCAGCAGGTAGCGGACCTTGCGGCGCTCGCCGATCCGGTACGTCTCCTTCTGCTGGTCGAAGAACGTCGTCAGTTCGGGGTCGGTCGGCTGCACCGCCGCAGCGAACTCCACGGCCGGGAATGGCACCACGTCGAGCGTCACCTTCTCCGTGCGACGGCGCGATTCGGCATCGGCCTCGGCGTCGGTGACAGTGATCCATTCGGTCAGGGTCGCGCGCATCTTGTCGAGGACCACGCTGCTGCGGACCTCTTCCTCGAAGTCCGACGGGCTGAGCGGCGGACGCTGGAGCCGCAGCAGCTGCCGATAGCGTTGCTCGCCGATGAACTGGCCATTCTCCTGGAACGCCGGGATGCTCACGATCCGCGCTCGGACTTCGGCGTCGGTGGCCGACAGGCCGAGGCGGTCGGCTTCGGCCAGCACCGCCTGCTGGTCGACCATCTGCTGCAGCACCTGCCTGTCGAGCCCGAGCTGGCGAATCATCGCGTCGTTCATGCCCGATCCGTAGGCGCCGCGAAACTGGGTCATCTGCGCGTTATAGGCGCGGGTGAACTCGTTGGCGGTGATGCGACGGTCCTGGACGGTGGCGACCGCTTCGCCGGTCGCGCCGCTGCCGGTCGACGACACGAAGTCGGGCACATAGAACAGCACGAACGTGAGCACCACCAGGGCGAGGCTCCACTTGAGCCACCCTAGGTGGCGACGCATCCGGTCAAGCATGGTCATACAGAGTTCTCCGGGAGCTGACGACGGCAGCGTAAAGACCGCCCATTATACGGCACTGGATATGCAGGGCTATGCTATGGACATGTGCGCGGTTCACAGGTCGCACAATCCGCCTTCCCCGAGCACCCGAGTATCCACCACGTGCACCTGGCCCTGGGACTGTCCCGCCTGCCGCGATCTGCGCGGCGTCAGCTCGCGTCGCGGGCGGCGCTGCGAGCGTGGTGGCGTGACCTCGAACGGCCGCGCAGCGCTGAGGCGCTCGGTCGGATGGTCGTCGCCAGGCTGTCGGAATGGCTGCCACTCGCTGGCTGGGCTGTCGTGGTCCCCGGGGCCCACAGTGTCGAGCTGCTGAGCGGTCCGTCGCAGCGGCGACGGCTGGGTGCGGTGGCTCTGGCGATTGCCGACGCGGCCCTGCACGATCAGGCGCATTGGTCGGCTGGCTCGGTGCGTGCGGCACTGGGACGGGGGCCAGACGTCGCCGCTGTCGCGTGGCTGCTCCGCGGCCGAGAAGATCTGTCAGGCATGCTGGTTGGCATCGACTCCGCTCCTGCGCCACGTCCACCGGCCGTCGCCGTCGCCGCCAGGGCGCTGATGGCCGACGTGCTCGAGCCGATCGGCCTCGCCCTGGATCGGGCGCGTCAGGTCGACCGCCTCAGGCAACTGGCCGCGATCGACGACCTGACCGGCCTCTACAACGCCCGGCACCTGACCCTGACGGTCGAGCGCGAGTTGACCCGGCTGGCGCGCACCGCCAGCCCGCTGTCGCTGGTGTTCCTTGACCTGGACGGCTTCAAGCGCGTCAACGACAAGCACGGGCATCTGCTCGGCAGCCGCGCCCTGGTCGAAGTGGGCGCCCTGCTGCGCGCCTGTACCCGCGCCACCGACACCGCGGTGCGCTACGGGGGCGACGAGTTCGTGGTGGTGTTGCCCGAGACCGGGCGTCGCGATGCCGCGGTGGTGGCGCGGCGAATCCAGCAGCACGTCGCTGCTGAAACGTTCCTGACCGGCAGCGGCCTGGCCGTCCGGCTCACCGTCTCGGTGGGTGTGGCGACCGTGGCCCGGCCGACCCATACCGCCGCCGACCTGATCCGCACCGCCGACGAGGCGATGTACTGGGTCAAGCGTCACGGCAGCAACGACATCCGGGGCGTCCTGCTCGGCAGGGCCGCCCAGAGAGGGAGTACCTCCGCGTGAGTCTGCGTTCGCTGTTCTCGCTGTTCTCGAGCGACCTGGCCATCGACCTCGGCACCGCCAACACCTGTGTCTATGCCCGCGGCAAGGGCATCGTGGTCAACGAGCCGTCGATTGTCGCCATCAACAAGGTGAACGGCCGCATCGAGGCGGTGGGCAAGGAGGCCAAGGACATGCTGGGACGTACCCCCGGCAACATCGTGGCCATCAAGCCGATGAAGGACGGCGTCATCGCCGACTTCGAAGTCACCGAGAAGATGCTGACGTACTTCATCAAGAAGGCGCACAACCGCAACGTCTGGGTGCGCCCGCGCATCGTCATCGGGGTGCCGAGCGAGATCACGCAGGTCGAGAAGCGGGCGGTCAAGGACAGTGCCTATCGCGCCAAGGCGAGCGAGGTCCACCTGGTCGAGGAAGCGATGGCCGCGGCGATCGGCGCGGGGATGCCGATCACCGAGCCGTCTGGCAACATGATCGTCGACATCGGCGGCGGCACCACCGACATCGCGGTGATCTCGCTGGCCGGGATCGTGTACAGCAAGGCGGTGCGCGTCGCCGGCAACGAGATGGACGAGGCGATGATCCAGTACATCAAGAAGACCTACAACCTGCTGATCGGCGAGCGCACCGCCGAACAGATCAAGATCGAGCTCGGCTCGGCCTATCCGCTCGACGAGCCGATCGAGATGGAGATCAAGGGGCGGCACCTGGTCGAGGGCGTGCCCAAGACGATCACCATCACCGACGAGGAAATTCGCGGCGCGCTGGCCGAGACCGTCAACGTCATTGTTGACGCAGTGCGGATCGCGCTCGAGCGGACCCCGCCCGAACTGTCGGCCGACATCGTCGATCGCGGCATCGTGCTGACCGGCGGCGGGTCGCTGCTCAAGAACCTCGACAAGCGCCTGCGCGAAGAGACCGGGCTGCCGGTCGCCATGGCCGAGGACCCGCTGTCCACCGTGGTGCTGGGCGCCGGCAAGATGCTCTCGGACTTCAATCTGCTGCGGAAGATCTCAATTGACTAGGTGGCCAGGGCCTTGCCTGTAGCTGAGTGTTGAGCCTCCTGTGCTGAGCGACGACCGTGGACCCGTGCTGGAGTTCCAGCGACGGTCCGGCTATCTGCTGGTGGCCGCGTTGCTGGGACACCTGCTGCTGATCTCCGCGCAGGTCAGCACGCAATCCGGCGTCAGCGTGCTCGAGAGCGCGCTGTTCGGATCACTGGCGCGCCTGCAATCGGCCAGCGCGTCGATGAGCCAGGGCGTTTCCGGCACCTGGGACCACTACATCGCCCTGCGCGGCGCCAGCCTTCGCGCCGACGCCCTGCAGCGCGAACTCGACCAGTCGCGGATCGAGTTGCAGCACGCCCGCGCCCAGGCCCGGCGCACCGAGCAACTCGAGCTGATCCTGCAGATGCAGCGCAGCCACCTGCCCAGGACGATGGCGGCGCGGGTGATTGCCGCCGATCCGACCGCGGCCTTCCGCACCGTGACCATCGACCGCGGCAGCGCCGATGGCGTGCGCCGCGACATGGCGGTGCTGTCGCCGCTCGGCATCGTCGGCCGGGTCATCGACGAGCCCGCCGCCCATGCTGCCAAGGTGCAGTTGATCATCGACCGCAATGCCGGCGCGGGCGCGGTCATCGACCGGACCACCTCCGGCGGCGTGGTGATGGGCAGCGACGGCGACCCGGCGCTGCGCATGGAGTACGTCTCGAACCTGTCGGAGGTCACGCTTGGCGACCTGGTGATGACCTCCGGGCTCGACGGCATCTACCCCCGGGGCTACGTGATCGGCCGGATCGAACGGGCCGAGCGCGGCTCCGGGCTGTACCGGGAAATCCGGATCCGGCCACGGGTCGACTTCTCGTCGCTCGACACCGTGTTGCTGGTGACCGAGCCGCCCGAGGTACCGGCCGAGGCGGCTCCCACGCCTGCCCCGCCCCGGCCGCCGGACACGCCATGATCCGGCTGTTGATCGTCGCCGCCACCGTGGTCGCCGCGCTGATGCTCCAGACCGTGGTCGGCTACCAGCTGTTCGGCCGGCTGATTGCGATGGACCTGGTGCTGGTGGTGGTGGTGGCGACCGCGATGTTCTACGGGCCGACCGCCGGCCTGCTGACGGGCACCCTGGCCGGGCTCGGCCAGGACTCGCTGTCGGGCGGCGTGCTCGGCGTCGCCGGCCTGGCCAAGACGCTGGCCGGCTTTGTCACCGGCGTGATCGCGACGCAGTTCATCGTCAGCAGCGTGATCCCGCGCGGCGTAGTCTTCTTCGCGATGACCTGGCTGCACGGGGTGTGTTTCCTCGGCCTGTACGCGATGATAGAGCGACACGGGATTGGGCGGCCGTGGCGGCAGTTGCTGATTCAGAGCCTGCTCAACGCCGCGGTGGGCGTGGTCTCGACCCGCCTGATCGAACACGGACCCGAGTGGTGGCGTCGCCGCCAGTACACGCGACGCGCGGATGGACGACGACGGGCGCGGTAGCCCGCCGGGAGCACGTGATGGCCCTGCACGAAGACCGACAGAACCTGCCCCTGCGCTTGCGCGTGCTCCAGTGGAGCCTGGCCGGGGTGTTCCTCGTGCTGGCGATCTGCTTCTGGTATTTCCAGATTGCCCGCCATCGCCAGTTCCTGGAGATGGCCGAGAACAATCACCAGCGGGCGCTGCCGTTGCAGGCGCCGCGCGGCGTGCTGTTCGATCGACGTGGGGCGGTCCTGGTCGAGAATCGTTACGCCTTCAACATCTCGATCGTCAGGGAGCAGAGCCGCGATCTGGCCCGCACCGCCCGTACGGTGGCGGCGCTGACCCGCATCGACCAGGCGGTCATCGACGAGGCGCTCGAGCGCAGCAAGCGCCTGCCGCCGTATCGCCCGACCGTGGTCATCCGCGACGCCACCGAGATGCAGATCGCCTCGGTTGCCGCGCATCGGCTCGAGTTGCCCGGCGTCGTCGTCGAGAAGGTACCGACCCGCCGCTATCCGGCCAACGCGATGGCCGCGCACCTGATCGGCTACGTCGGCGAGGTCACCGACGCGCAGCTGGCGCGCACCGAGTATCACGACATTCAGGGCGGCGCGATCGTCGGGCAGGCCGGCGTCGAGCAGACCTACAATCCGCTGCTGATGGGCGCCGACGGCGCGCGCCACGTGGTGGTCAACAGCCTCGGGCGCGAGATCGACATCCTCGGTGAGGAGGAGCCCACCGAGGGGCGCCGCCTGCAGTTGACGATCGACGCTGACGTCCAGCAGGCGGCCGAGGACGGCTTCCGGCACTACGGCTTCCGCGGCGCGGCGATCGCGATCGAGCCGACGTCGGGCGAGGTGCTGGCGCTGTCGAGCCTGCCCGCCTACGACCCGAATGCGTTCGCGGCCGGGATCAGCCGCTCCGCCTGGAGCGGCCTGCTGACCGACCCGCTCCGACCGCTCAACAACCGGGCGATCCAGGGCCGGTACTCGCCTGGGTCGACGTTCAAGATCGCGGTGGCCGTCGCCGGCCTGCAGGAAAAGGTGATCACCCCCGAGACCCGGATCTTCTGCCCGGGCGGCGCGAACTTCTACGGCCGCTACTTCAAGTGCCACAAGGCCGGTGGCCACGGCTCGGTGAACATGCGGACCGCGATCGAGAAGTCGTGCAACGTGTACTTCTACACGCTGGGCAACATGCTCGGCGTCGACCGGATGCACAAGTGGGCCACCGCGCTCGGCCTCGGCGAGCTGAGCGGCGTCGACCTGCCGCACGAGAGCCAGGGCATCATGCCGTCGACGGCGTGGAAGAAGCAGCGCACCGGCGAGAAGTGGTACGCCGGCGAGACCATCTCGGTGGCGATCGGGCAGGGCCAGGTCTCGGTGACGCCGATCTCGCTGGCCGTGATGATGGCCACGGTCGCCAACGGCGGCACCCGGATCGTGCCCCACATGGTGCGCGGGGTCGACAGGGGCAAGGGCTGGGAGTCGCTCCCGCCGGCGGCCCGACACGAACTCGGGATGGACCCCGATCACGTCCGCACGGTGCGCGAAGGACTGTGGATGGTGGTCAATGCCGCTGGCACCGGCGGACGCGGCCGGATTGTCGGGTACGACGTCGGTGGCAAGACGGGCACCGCCCAGGTGATCTCCAACCAGGGCAAGGCACGCGCCGCCAAGGGTGGGCGCGACCTGCGCGACCACGGCTGGTTCGTGTTCTTCGCGCCAGCTGGCAATCCCACCATCGCCGGCGTCATCTTCGCCGAGCACGCCGAGCACGGCTACTCGGCGGCCCCGATCGCCAAGTACATGATGGAAACCTGGTTCGCCAAGCAGGAGGGCCGGCCATTGCCCACGCTGACGCCGCTGCCCACGGCGCCGGCGTCCGTCCCGCCGCGCCCGGTGGTGGTTGCCGCGCAGCGCCCGTCCACGATCCCACGACCC
>JACDAO010000233.1 GCA_013695405.1 Acidobacteriota bacterium
TCGGTGCAGCGGGCACGGCCGGGCGGTCCGGTCAGCCTGGCCGCGTGGCGCGACGGGCCGGAGTAGCTGACCCCGTTCAACTCGGGGCCGGTTCAGCCGATCTGTCTCAGGGAGACGTGCCGGCGGCACGCAGGAGGCGGGAGCATGGGTGTACGAGGAGCGGCCGGAGTGATGGTGATACTGGGCGCGGTGATGGTGTGCCCAGCGGCGGGACAGTCGCTGGCCGACGTCGCGCGGCAGGAAGTCGTGCGACGCCAGCAAATCAAGGCACCGGGCAAGGTCCTGACCAACGCCGACCTGCCGGCGGCGGCCGAGCAGCCGGCCCCGGCCGGGCCGACGCCCGAAGGCGAGGCCAAGGATCAAATCGCCAAGGCCGGCGAGGCCACGGACGCGGCCGGTGCCGACACGGCGTCCCCTGCCCCCGCGCCTTCCGCCCCCGCCACGCCGATCGCTCCCGCGGGGCAGAAAGACGACGAAGACGGCTGGCGGAGCCGGGCGAGCACGGTGAACACCGCGCTGGCTGCCGCCCGCGGCAGGGTTCGTCAGCTCAAGGCGCTGTCGGACATGCTGGCGCTGGAGATGCTGGCGACCGATCCGGCCGCCGCCAGCCGCGCCGCCGCCGAGCGAGACGACGTCAAGGGGCGGCTGGCCCGGGCGCAGTCCGAAGAGGACGCCGCATTTGCCGAGCGTCGCGCCCTGGAGCAGGAGGCCCGCCAGTCCGGTGTGCCGCCGGCATGGATTCAGTGAACGCGTCGCTCGCCGGCGCTCCGGCTGCGACCGGTTCGACGCCATGGTCGGCCAGGACAGCCCGGGCCACGGCCACCGTGCACGAGGCGCCGGACGTCCTGCTGGTCGACGACAACGACGACCTGCGGATGGTGTTGGCGATGGTGCTGTCGCGGCACGGCTACCGGGTCGTGGAAGCAGCCGACGAGCCGTCGGCCATCGAGGCGCTGCGTCGCACCCGACCGTCGCTGGTGCTGTCGGACCTGCGCCTGCCGGTCGGCGACGGACTCGGCGTGCTGCGCGCCGCCAAGGACCTCGACGCGACGCTGCCGGTCATCCTGATCACCGGCTACGGGGCGATCGAGGAAGCGGTCACCGCGGTCCGGGAGGGCGCTCTGGACTACCTGCCCAAGCCCGTCGACCACGAGCACCTGGTGCTGACGGTCAGCCGGGCGATCGAGCAGCGCCGAATCGTCACCGAGAACCTGCTGCTTCGTGAAGCGCTCGGCACCCGCCACGGCACCCCGACGATCGTCGGCGACCATCCCTGTCTGCTGGATGTGCTCCGGGGACTGCGTCGGGTCGCGCCGACCGACACCACGGTGCTGCTCGGCGGCGAGAGCGGCACCGGCAAGGAGCTGTTCGCGCGCTCGCTCCACGGCTACAGCGATCGTGCGGACGGGCCGTTTGTCGCGATCAACTGCGCGGCCATTCCCGAGACGCTGCTCGAGACCGAGTTGTTCGGCCACGAGAAGGGCGCGTTCACCGGCGCCACGGCGCGCAAGCCCGGCAAGTTCGAGATTGCGCATGGTGGCACGCTGTTTCTCGACGAGATCGGCGAGATGCCGATGCCCCTGCAGGCCAAGGTGCTGCGGGTGCTGCAGGATCGCAGCTTCGAGCGGGTCGGCAGCAACACCACGCTGCACGTCGACGTGCGCCTGGTCGCGGCCTCCAATCGCGACCTGCGGGCCGCGGTCGCGGCCCGTGCGTTCCGCGACGACCTGTTCTTCCGCCTCTCGGTCTTCCCGATCATCGTCCCGCCCTTGCGCGAGCGGGTGTCCGACGTGGCGCCGCTGGCGCGGCACTTCATCGAGCAATTCGCCCGCGAGCAGAGCAAGCGCCCGCCGTACCTGTCGACCTCGTCGGTCGCGGCGCTCGAGCGACATGGCTGGCCGGGCAACGTCAGGGAATTGCAGAACTGCATGGAGCGCGCCGTGATCCTGGCCGACGGCGACACGCTCCATCCCCAACACCTGCACCTCGGCACAGGCGAGCTGCAGTCTTCGCCGCCGCCACCGGCCGACCCGTGGGAGACCCTCGATTTCTCGGGCACGCTGGCCGACGTCTCGCGGCGGGCCCTGGCCGAGGTCGAGCGCCGCAAGATCAAGCAGACGCTGGACGCCGTGGCGTGGGACCAGACCCGCGCCGCCTCGGCGCTGGAGATCCCACCGCGAATCCTGCTGACGCGGATCCGTGAGTACAAGCTCAGCCCGCCGACCCCCGTGCGGATTTGAGCCGCGCGCGGACCTCGGACGCGCGGTGCCGTCCGGTCACGCCTGGCCGTGAACCCCGATCGTGCGCAACGCCTCGCGCACCTCGTGTTCCGAGACGTCGGCAACCGTGACGGCCGCGCCGATGCGGGTCGGCAGCACGACGTGCAGTCGCCCGGCGACGACCTTCTTGTCGCGACGGGTCGCCGCGATCACCGCGTCGGCCTCGAGTCCGGCGATCGCCGGCAGCGGGCCCATCCGATCGAGCAGCGTCACCAGCGCGTGGTGGTCGGGCGCGCGCCAGGTGCCCCGTGCCACCGCCAGCGCCGAGGCCGCCTTCATCCCGTAAGCCACGGCTTCACCGTGGCGGAGCACCCGGTACCGGGTCACCGCCTCGAGCGCGTGACCGACCGTGTGGCCGAAGTTGAGGATGCGCCGCAGGCCGTCTTCGCGCTCGTCCCTGGTCACCACGTCGGCCTTGATCGCGCAGCACTCGGCGATCACCGGCAACAGCGCGTCCGGGTCGCCATCGAGCAGCGCCTCGAGGGTCGCGACGCAGCGGGCAAACAGCGGCTCGGAGGCGATCACCCCATACTTGACCACTTCGTAGAGCCCGGCGCGGCGCTCGCGGCGGCTGAGTGTGCCGAGCAGGGCGGGATCGACGGCCACCAGCACCGGCTGGTGAAACGCGCCGAGCAGGTTTTTGCCGAGCCGGTGATTGACGCCGACCTTGCCGCCAATCGCGCTGTCGACTTGTGCCACCACGGTGGTCGGCACATGGACCAGGCGGATGCCGCGCAGGTAGGTGGCCGCGGCAAAGCCGGCCAGGTCGCCGAGTACTCCGCCGCCGACCACGACCAGCA
Organism: Acidobacteriota bacterium; assembly: GCA_013695405.1. GTDB lineage: Bacteria > Acidobacteriota > Vicinamibacteria > Vicinamibacterales > Vicinamibacteraceae > Luteitalea. Next base: position 3,080 of record JACDAO010000233.1, read on the forward strand.
CGGCGCGCCGGTCGACGCCCTGCGCCACCAACGCATCCTGCACTTTGCTCATCGTCGCCATGGTCTTGGCGCGCTCGCCGTCGTTGACCAGCACCACCTGGTCCTGCGCCGGCAGTGCCACGCCGAGTCCACGTGCGACGGCGTCGCCATGCAGCGCCCAGACGCGCGGACTGGACGCGACCATCAGCCGCGACGCGTCGGGGCAGGCCTCGGCAATCGAGTCACCCAGTGTGCGCACGAGCCCCGGTGCAATGACGATGCGCGAGTGCGCGGCGGCCTGGGTCCTGACGTCGAGAATGGTCGGGAGCATACGCGCGAGATCAGGGAAAACCGGGTAGAAGCGGGTGGTAGGATAACAGGGTCCCGGCGAGGACAGCGGCCTCACACACAGGAGCAGACACCCCACCGGTGACCACCCAACCCGATTTCCTGGTGCTCGGCAGCGGCATCGCGGCGCTCCGCGCGGCGCTGGCGCTGGCGGGACGGGGCCGCGTGCGAATCCTCACCAAGGGGGAACCCGATCAGGGCAGCACCGGCTGGGCCCAGGGCGGCATTGCGGCGGCGCTCGGTGGCGACGACTCACCGGCATTGCACTATGAGGACACGCTCGGCGCCGGCGACGGCTTGTGCGAGCCCGACGCGGTCCGACTGCTGGTCCAAGCGGGTCCCCACTACGTGTCCGAACTGCTGGAGTGGGGCGCGCGCTTCGATCGCCAGGCTGATGGCCGGCCGGCGCTGGCCCGTGAGGCCGCGCACAGCGTCCGCCGCGTGCTCCACGCGCAGGATGCCACCGGTCGCGAGATCAGCCGGGTGCTGCACGAGCAGGTCGCCGCGATTGGCAGCATCGAACTGACCGACCACGCCAGCGTGACCGAGTTGATCCGGCGCGACGGACAGTGCGTTGGCGCTGTCTTTCGCGATGCCGAGGATCATCGCCACGAGGTCTCCGCGGCCGCGACGCTGCTGGCCACCGGGGGCGCCGGACAGGTGTTTTCCCAGACGACCAACCCGGCGGTCACCACCGGCGACGGCATGGCGATGGCCTTCGCGGCCGGCGCCGAGGTGGCCGACCTCGAGTTCGTGCAGTTCCATCCGACGGTGCTCGACGTGCCGGGCCGACCGCGCTTCCTGCTGTCCGAAGCGCTGCGTGGTGAGGGGGCGCGACTGCTCAACGCCGACGGCGAGCAGTTCATGGCGCGCTACGAAGCGGCCGCCGAACTCGCGCCGCGCGACCGCGTCGCCCGCGCCATCGGCCGTGAGCGTGAACGGACCGGCGAGCGCGTGTTCCTGTCGCTCCAACACCTGACCACGCTGGACGTGCACGCGCGCTTCCCGTTGATCGCCGGGGCCTGCCGTGCCGCCGGGCTCGATCTGGCCCACGATCGCATCCCGGTGAGCCCCGCGGTGCACTACGTGATGGGAGGCGTGGTCACCGATCTCGACGCCCGCACCTCACTGCCGGGTCTGTACGCGGCGGGCGAGGTGGCGTGCACCGGGGTGCACGGCGCCAACCGCCTCGCCAGCAACTCGCTGCTCGAGGGCCTGGTGTTCGGCGCGCGGGCCGGCGCGGTCATGGGCGAGCGGGCGCGACGGCGTGGCGCGTGGGCCTCGGA
>JACDAO010000273.1 GCA_013695405.1 Acidobacteriota bacterium
GCCGAGGATGTCGGTGTTGAAGCCGTAGACGTACTTCTCGCCGGGCTGCGCGTCCATCGGCAGCTTCGCGAGCCGGTCGATGGTGGCGGCAATCGGCTCGTCCTTGTCGGCGAAGTACCAGCCGATCGCCCCGGCTGACTGGTAATCCGATTCGAACGGGTTCCCCCTGCCGTAGGAGATGCCGGCGGTGTGCGTCAGGAGGTGGCGGATGGTGATCGGCCGTGCCGCGGGGGCGGTGCCGGCGGTGGTGGCGATCGCGGCGGCCGCAGTGCCGGGCGGCGGTGGCACCATCACGGTGGTTCGCGTGAACGCCGGGATGAACCGCGACACCGGGTCGTCGAGGTGGATGCGGCCTTCCTCGATCAGCATCATCACCGCCACGCTGGTCACTGCTTTGCTCATCGACGCGATCCGGAACAGCGTGTCGGTGGTCATCGGCACATTGGACTCGACGTCGCGTTTGCCCGCGGCTTCGAGGTAGACCACCTTGCCGTTGCGGGCCACCAGCGTGACCGTGCCGGACAGTCGGCCCTCGTCGACGTAGGCCTGCATCGCTGTAGTCAGCCGGGCGAGACGCTCCGGCGCGAGCCCGACCGCTTCCGGCGATGCTTTGCTCAAGCCGTGCGGCGTGGCCTCGGACTGGCCTTGCGGTCTCCCCGGTGCCTTGCCCTGCGGCAGTCCCTGCGCCGACCCGACGGCCGCGCTCACCGCCAGTGTCCATCCCAGTGCCAACCCGACCATCGTCCTGCGCATCGTCATCACGTGATCTCCCTGGCGGCGTGCGGTCACCGCTTCTTCTCGATCGTCTTCTCCAGCAGCGCCAGGCGCTCATCGAACACTCGGCGCACGTAGGGGTTGCGGCAGGCCTCGCGCAGCGGCGGGAACTCCCGACGGGTCTTTCGCAGGTACCGCTCGGCAAACTCGCGGCGCGCGGCCACGATCCGGGCGGTGTCCTGCAGGTTGTCGGTGCGGTCGAGCAGCTTGAGGGCGAGCGCATCGTTGTCGGCGAGGATGCGTGCGTAGTACGTCGCCTTGTCGGCGTCCGCCGGCTCGTCGCCCGACTCCCACCATTTTGTCAGCAAGCGTGCCAGTTCGAGGGCCCGGGGCGTGAAGCCCTCGGCCCGCAGGTCGTCCCAGGTACGAGTCGAGTCCTCGACCACGTCGTGCAGCAGCGCGGCAATCACGGCATCGTGGCCGAGGCCGGCCCGCGCGGCGTGGTGCGCAACCCGCAGCGGGTGATTGATGTACGGTTCGTCGAGTCCGCGCCGGGTCTGCCCGGCGTGCACCGCCGCGGCGACGGTGGCCGCGCGCAGGATGTCTTCCATGCGCCTCATTCTAGGCGTGTGACGGCCGATTGCGTTCGGAGCGCTGCCGCGCCACGTTTGATCTCCGTGCAACCACCTCACACCATGCGCCACCTCGTGCTCGCCGTCGTCCTGTCACTCGCTGCGGTCCCGGTCCCCGCTCAGGGCGTGCGGGAGTATCGCGTCCTCGCCACCTCCAAGACCTCGACCATGGAAAAGGAGATGAACGCCGCCGCCGAGGCCGGCTACGTCTACTCCGCGGTGATGGGTGGGGAGACCGCGTTCGGCGGCACCGAAGCGGTCGTCGTCATGCAGAAGAATCCGACGCCGTCGGCAATGGCCTACACCCTGCTTGCCACCAGCAAGACCTCGACGATGCAGAAGGAGATGGAGGCGGCCGCCGACCTCGGCTTCGAGTACGTCGGGCAGACCGTGTTCTCGTCCATGTTCGGTGGCGACGAGGTGGTGGTGATCATGCAGCGCGACGCCAACGCCACGGCGCGGCACCAGTACCTGCTGGTGGCGACCCGCAAGACCTCGACACTGCAGAAGGAACTGGACGAGGCCGGCGGCGCGGGCTACTCGGTGGTGGGCATGACCGTGTCCAAGACGGCGATGGGCGGCGCCGAACTGGTGGCGATCGCCCGGCGCGATCGCTGAGTCAGCGCGGCATGCGCGACACCAGCACCTCGCTGCTCCTGCGCTGGATCGACCACAGCAGCGACGGGTCGACCGGGTCGCGCGCGATTCCCTGGCCCTCGCTCTCCACGGCGACGATGCGATCGAGCACCAGCACCGCGCCAGCCTGCGGCAGCGACAGGAGGTACAGCTCCGGCTGATGGTGTCCGGCGGTGATCAGCCGGCCGTCGTCGGTCCAGACCCCGCCGGACGTGCTCATCCCGTCCCACCGCGCGACGACGGCCTTCGGGAACGCCCACGCCCCGGTCTCGCGCCACTGGTCGTCGTAGCGCACCAGCACGCTGTACTCGGGTCCGCGGCGCGGCTCACCGCTGGGGGGAGGATAGTGGGCGTAGGCCACCCACCACGCCTGGTCGTGGCGATCGATCCAGGTGGCCGAGCCGCGGCCGATGCCGAGCGGCACGCTGCGCACATGACGCATCGTCGCCGTGTCCCAGATCTCGACTGAGCTGACCATCGGCACACCGGGGTAGTTCGAATGGGCGCACAGCAACTCGCCGCCGACCACCACGCCGCTGTTCAAGTGGATGAACGGCCCGCCGTCTTCGTCATGCCACGCGGTCACCAGCGCACCGCTGGCCTTGGCGTACTTGCCGATGCGGCGATTGGCGACGACGTAGAAGTGCGTGGCGTCCACCGCCACGGCCTGGCGCGCCTCGGGCGCGGCATAGCGCCGCACCACCGGCCAGCGGGTCTCCTGGTAGGCCCGGGTCCCGGTAACGGCCAGCACCGCGCAGGCGCAGGCTACCAGCGCGGCCCGCTTCATGCCCCGAGGACGTTGTCGAACACCGCGCAGGCCCGCTGCATCTCGGCGAGTGTGCCGATCGAGATGCGCGCGTGCGTCGTCAGCGGCGGGAACGGCCGGCCGACGGCGACGCCCTGGGCCCGACACGCGTCCCGGAACGCCGAGCTGTCACGCTTGACGTCGGCCATCACGAAGTTGGCGTGCGAATGCGCGGCGTGCATGCCCAGTGCCTGCAGCCGCTGCAGCGTGAAGGCGCGCGCCTCGGCGTTGCGCGTCCGCTCGCCGGCCTCGAAGCCAGGCACCTCGAGCGCCGCCGTCGCCGCGTGCAGTCCGATGGTGTTGACGCTCATCGGCGTGCTCCAGGCGCCCAGTCGATCGAGCAGCGCCGGCTGCCCGAGCGCATAGCCGACGCGCAGGCCGGCCATCCCGTACATCTTCGAGAACGTCCGGCTCACCAGCACGCGCGACGAGTCGAGCGCCAGCGGCAGCGCCGATTCCACGCCCTGTCCGTCGGCGTACTCGATGTAGGCCTCGTCCAGCAGGACCACCACGTCCGGTGAGCGCTTCAGGGCGTCGGCGACGAAGGCACGCACGCGATCGGCCGACAGCGCAACGCTGGTCGGATTGTTCGGGTTGCAGAGGAAGATCAGGCCCGCCTCTTCGACGTGCCGGGCCATCGCGTCGAGGTCGACCTGCAGGTCTGGACCAACCGGGACGTCGATCACCGGTCGCTGCAGCCGCCGCGCGCGACGGGCCGGTTCCTCGTAGGTCGGCACCGGCGCCAGCAGTCCACGCCGCGCGTCGGTGAAGGCCAGCACCGCGTTGAGCAGGATCTCGGACGAGCCGCAGCCGACCAGCACCTGGCTGGGCGACACGTGATGCCGCGCGGCAATGGCCCTGGCCAGCACGCCCTCGAAGCGGAACGGGTAGATGTTGGCCAGGCGGGTAGCGCGCTGGATCGCCTCGACCGCCGCCGGACATGGACCGGCCGCGTTCTCGTTGCTGTCGAGGCGAATCAGCGGCGCCGAGCCATCCGCGACCGAAACCGCCCCGGCTTCACGACCCCGCGCGAGCAGCAAGCCGGAGCCACCGACAGCGGCCGACTGCATGAAGCGTCGCCTGGACCACGCCATCGCCTGTCTCCTTTGATGAGGTCGGCGGGACTATAGCACGCGTGCCGTACCCGGACGTCGCCGGCGGGCGGCCGGATGAGGAAACTGGGACGCGTCACTTCGCGATGCCGTGACGACACGGGCCCGGCTCACGGCCGTGGCACCGGTGCGCCCGGCCAGCGTTCGGACGGAGTCCGCGCCGTCGCGAAGAACTCACGGAACTGCGCGACCACATCGGCGTGGGTGGCCGCCACGTCGTGCTGCTCGCCCGGGTCGGTGGTCAGGTCGTAGAGCTCCGGTTCGGTTGCGGGGTCCAGCCAGACGGTTTTCCATCGTCCCCGTCGCGCCGCGCGACGGTAGCCGCGCTCGTGGAACTCCCAGTACAAGGTCCGGTCCGCGGCCTTCGGCGCGATACGGGCGGTCAACGCCGCGCGCATCGACTGGCCGTCCAGCCCCGATGGCGGCGCCACCCCGGCGATGTCGGCGAGCGTCGGCAGCACATCCCAGTGGGCCCACACCGTGTCGCGGACGACACCAGCCGGCGCGTGCCCCGGCCACCGCACGATCATCGGCACCCGGATGCCGCCCTCGTACAGGTCGCGCTTGATGCCCCGCAGCGGGCCGTTGCTGTCGAAGAAATCAGGGTCCGCGCCGCCCTCGCGGTGCGGGCCGTTGTCGCTCGTGAAGATCACCAGCGTGTCCCGGTCCAGTCCGCGCGTTCGCAAGGTCGCCAGCACGCGGCCAATCTGCTGATCCATGCGTGTCACCATCGCCGCGAACGCCGCGTGCGGCGTCGGCTGCGATCGGTACCCACCGCTCGGGCTGTACGGCGGCACCGGCGTGATGGCATCCGCCTTCGCATTCACGAACGGCGTTTCCGGGAAGCGACCTCGCCACGGCGCCAGCGCCTCCTCGGGTGGTCGCAGCTCGGCGTGCGGCACCGGGTAGGCCAGGTACAGGAAGAACGGCACGCCGGCGTCCCGGGCGATGAAGTCGACGGCGGCGTCGGTGAACAGGTCGCTGGTGTAGTCGCGGGTCGGCGAGACCTCGACCCAGGTGCCGTTCTTCCACAATCGATCGGTGTACTGGCGATGGGGATGGGTGTGGCGCAGGTAACCGAACGCTTCGGCGAAGCCCTGTCGGTCAGGCTGGCCCGTGGTGCCGGCGTCTCCGAGCCCCCACTTGCCGATTGTCGCGGTGCGGTAGCCGGCCTGCGTCAGCACTTCCCCGATGGTGACCTCGGCGTCCTCGAGCGGCACGTCGCCATTGCCCCGGATTCTCGTGTGCCCGGTGTGCAAGCCGGTCATCAACGAGGCGCGCGACGGCGCGCAGACCGTGCTGCCGGAGTAGTAGTGCGTGAAGCGGACGCCCTCGGCGGCCATCCGGTCGAGCACCGGGGTCCGGAAGCGGCGCTGACCATACGCCGACACATCGCCCCAGCCGAGGTCGTCGGCGTGGATCAGGATGATGTTCGGGCGACGGCCCGCCGGTGTCGTCGGTGGTCGCGACGGCGCGGCCGGTGACTGCGCGGCTGGTGCGCCGACGCAGCAGAGCAGGGCCAACGTCCCGACCAGCCGCCACCACACCGGGCCCACGCGGACGCGCATCGGCGCATGCTCGCAGATCGCGGCCCGCCATACAACCGCGTGGCGAGCCGGCGCCCGCCACGCGCGCGCGGCCGTGTCAGGAACGCTCGTAGATCGCCGTGGCCGTGACCGGCTTGCCCTGGGCGTCGGTGCCCTTGCTGGTGGTCGTGAAGGTCTTGCCGTCCGCCGAGACGTCGGTGGTCACCTCACGCACCGCCTTGCCTGCCTTCTTGTAGACGGTCACGCCCGAGCGCGGGCCGTGCATCGTCATGGCGGCCGTGTCCGCCATCGGACTGCCGGTGACGGCCGTGTCCTTGCCGTCCTTGGCCGTCGTAAAGCTCCAGTTGGCGGCAGCCCCGTCGGCCCCCACCTCGTCGACCACGACCTTGATCGCGTTCGCTCCCGCGCTGGTGATTGTCACGGTTCGACTCTTCGGCAGCGGCGCCGACGAGGTCGACTTGGCGAGGTTCATCTTCCACGTGCCAACGTACGGATCGACCGCGCCTTGCGCGCGCGCGCCACCCACGCCGACGACCAGCGCCACGACGCCAGCCATTGCCATCACGGACACACGAGCCCCTGTACGCATCTTGCCTCCTGTTGGTAAACGAGAGGCTCACCCTACGCCCGGCGACGACCATTGTCCAGCTGGATCTTCGATCCTGCCGATCGATGGGCCGCCTCCGCGCCCTGGGTCTCAGGCCAGTTTCCGGCGACGCACCGCGCGCGCACTCGCGGCTACCGCGCCACGCCCCGCGCCGTCGCCTCGCAGGCGTCGGTGAACGTGCGGGTCGACCAGGGTGCGCGTCAGCATCCTGTGACTGATCGAGGCCGAGCCGCTCAGGCCCGCGACGTGGCGACGATCGCCTGACGCACACCGCCGGTGTTCGCGATCGGCGCGCCGGCGCCGACCAGGACTACGGCGCGAACTCGATCATCAGCGGCGCGTGGTCGCTGGTGCCGAACTCGCGCTGACATACCGCGGTGCTCGCCGTGGCGCCGAGCGCTGCGCTGGCGAGCACGTAGTCGATCCGCCAGCCGATGTTGCGTTGCCGCATGTTGCGCCACGGTGCCCACCAGGTGAACAGCCCGTCATCGGCGGGATGCAGCCGGCGATGGACGTCATCCAGGCCGAGGTCGATCAGCTGCTGCAGCCGGCCGCGCTCGTCCGGTCGCTGGCCGATGCCGTTGGCCTTGCGCTCCTTCGGGTGGATGTCGCGATCGGTGAGGGCGACGTTGAGATCGCCGCAGATCAGCACACGTTGGCCGGCGCGATGCCGCTCGGCCACGTGGTCGCCGAGCGCCTCGAGGAACTGCATCTTGGCGGCAAAGTCCTTGCCGCCATTCGGCACGTAGACGCTGAGGATCTCGAGATCGTCCCTGGTGACGCTGGCGACGCGGTGCTCGAAGTCGAACGGCGGGTGCACCGCCTCGCAGGTCGCCACCGCAAGATCGCAATGCACCAGCAGGGCGACGCCCGAGTAGCCGCCGCCGCCGTGCCAGCAGGTCCAGTAGTCGTCACGGCCGGTGAGCACCAGTGGCACCTGATCGCGCGTCGCCTTGATCTCCTGCAGGCACAGCACGTCGGGGCGCTCCTGGTCGAGCCACTGCTCGACCTGCGAAGCGCGCGCCCGGATGCCGTTGACGTTCCACGTCGCCACTTTCATGCGGTCGAGGGCACGAGTGGCGGCGGGGCGACCACACTCACTCGACGATGGTGTCGATGGTGCCGGACGACACCGAATGGTACGACGGGCGGGCCTGGCTGTAGACGCGCCGTGCGATTGGCTGTCCCCAGGGCGTCTGCATCAGGTCCTCGTAGAGCGGCTTGAGGAACTTGCGACGTCCCTGACTGGACAGGAAGCGCTCGACGGCCGGCAGCGCGGGGTCGTACTGGCGCGCGATCGCCACCCGCAGCCAGGCAAACAAAATTTCGCTGTTGCCGGAGGCAGCGAGCGCAAGCGTCGTGTCGAGATCGCGCATCTGCGCGGGCGCCAGCCGCGCGGTGCGCAGTTGCTCGAGGAAGTGTTGCCACTGCTGCGTCGACCAGGCGGCGGTCTGCAGCGTGCCGGCGGCGGCGCCGGCGCCGAAGCGGCGAGCCTCACTCTCGACCTCCGCGAGGGCGGGCGAGGACGGCACGACGGCCGTCGGCGGCAGCCCGGGCTGGGTGAGCCATGGCTGAAGGTCGAGACGCGCTTCGAGAGCGGTATCGCCGCGCAGCAACTGCTGCTGCAGATCGGTGACGAACTGCCCGGTGGTGATCGAGGTGAACGCATGCCGGTTGAAGTAGCCGCGCAACCATGGGTCGAACCGGTCGCGCCCGACCGCCTGTTCGATGGTGTGGAACAGCGCGGCGCCCTTTTCGTACGGTACCGCCGTCATGCCGTCGTCCGGGTCGCGCCCCTTCAGGTCGATCTGCAGGCGCGTGTCGGCGGCGGGCAGGTCCTGCATCGCCCGCGCCAGCTCGCCGCGGCCGAGCACCGCGAGCATCGCCGCCCGGTCGGCGCCGTAGAGCGCTTCCATGATCCGGTTCTCGAAATATGTGGTGACGCCCTCGTTCAGCCAGAAGTCGCCCCACGTGGCGTTGCTCACGAGGTTGCCCGACCACGAGTGCGCGAGTTCGTGCGCCAGCAGGCTGACCAGCGAGCGGTCGCCCGCCAGGATGGTCGGCGTCGCGAATGTCAGCCGCGGGTTCTCCATGCCGCCGAACGGGAACGAGGGCGGCAGCACCAGCACGTCGTAGCGGCCCCACCGGTACGGGCCACCGAGCGCCTCGGCCGCGGTGATCATCTTCTCGAGGTCGACCAGCTCACTGGCGGCCGACTCCAGCATCGCCGGCTCGGTGTAGACGCCGGTCCGGGGACCGAGTTCGCGGAACGACAGGTCGCCGACCGCCAGCGCGATCAGGTAGGGCGGGATCGCGTGCTCCATCCGGAACTCGAAGGTCCGCCGGCCCTGGCCCGCGTCGCGTCCGCCCGGGGCCAGCATTTCGGCCGCCATCACGGCCTTGAGCGGCGTCGGCACCGTGATGCGTGCATCGTAGGTCTGGCGGATGCCCGGACTGTCCTGGGTCGGGATCCAGCTGCGCGTCAGGATCGCCTGGCCCTGCGAATACAGGTAGGGCTGCGATTTGCCCGAGGTCTGGGCCGGCGTGAGCCACTGCAGCGCGGCCGCGTCCTGACTGGTCTGGTACTGCACCGTGACCCGCTCGACGGCCTCGCTCAGGGTGATGTCCAGGGCCTGGCCGAGCACCGGCTCGGCGGGGCGGAGCGCGAAGGGCAGCGGATGCTGATCCTGATCGAAGACGCGCTCGATACGCAGGCCCTGCGTGTCGAGCACCAGCGTGCGGGCCTGGGGAGTGCGGGCAACCGTCAGCGTTGCCGTGCCGCGCAGCAGCCGCTTGGGAAAATCCGCCTCGAGATTCAGCGACACGTGTGTGACGCGCGCCTCGGCGGGCCGCGCGTGCGAGTGGATGTCCGGCACCGACGGCGGCTCTGGCATGGGAGGTGGCGAGCCGGCGCCCGAGCATCCGCTGACGGCGAGCAGCACGGCGGCGAGCAGCACGCGGGTCATCCGGCGGCCTCGGTCGCGGCGAACCGGCGGGCGTTGTGCCACCGTGCGCGGCGATGGGCCGTCCAGGCGGCAAGCACGTGACAGATCCAGCCGAACGCCCCGCCCGTGCCGATCCAGAAGCCGGGTGTGATGATCAGCCAGAAGATGCCGCGCAGGAAGTCGCCGTTGTAGATCTGTCCGACTCCCGGCACCACCACGCTGAGCACGGCTGCCAGGCCTGGATCCTTGCGAGACGCCATCTACCAGTCATAGCACAGGCTCTGCGTCATGGCGACGCGATCGCGGGCGCTCAGGACAGCCGATAGACCTGCTTCACCAGCTTCGCGCTGAGATCGACGATCACGTCGTGAGCGTCGGCCTCGTCGAGGATGTGACGGGTCACCAACTGGGCGAGGAAGGTCGCGTCGACGCGACGCGCCACGTCGTGGCGTGCCGGAATCGACGGAAAGGCGCGGGTGTCGTCGTTGAAGCCGGCCGTGTTGTAGAAGCCGGCGGTCTCGGTGGCGGCGTGGCGGAAGCGCAGCATGCCCTCGATGCTGTCGTGGAACCACCACGGCGGACCGAGCACCACGGCGGGGTAGTGTCCAGCCAGCGGCGCCAGTTCGCGGCTGTAGACCGTTTCGTCGAGCGTGAACAGCACCAGCGTGAAGCCTGGTGCATTGCCGTAGGCGTTCAGCAGCGCGTGCAGGTTGCGGGTGTACTCGGTTGCCAGCGGGATGTCGCAGCCGCGGTCGGGACCGAAGCGCTCGAACAGCTGCGTGTTGTGATTGCGGAAGCTGCCCGGATGCAGCTGCATGGTCAGCCCGTCGTCGACGCTCATGCGGGCCATCTCCATCAGCATGTGTGCGCCGAACCGGTCCGAGTCGTGCTGCGGTACGCGGCCGGCGAGCGCCCGTTCGTACAACCGCGCCGCCTCGGTCTCGTCGAGGCGCTCGGTGTACGGCACCGCCACGGCATGGTCGGTGGCCGTTGCGCCCATGTGCTTGAAGAACGCCCGGCGGTGTTCGAGGGCGTGGATGTACGACCGATAGGTGCTCATCGACTCGCCGCTGGCCGCGCCGATCCGGTCGATCTCGGCGCGCCATCCGGGGTGCGACAAGGTCACAGCGAGGTCGGGCCGGAACGTCGGACGGACGTTGCCCCAGCCCTCCTCGCGCATCGCCCGGTGAGACTCGAGCGGATCGCCGGCGGCGTCGGTGGTGCACAAAACCTCGATGCGGAATCGCTCGTACAGCGATCGCGGCAGGAACTCCGGTTGGCGCAGGCAGGCTTCGAGGTGGTCGTAGATGGCCGGCGCGGTCGCGCCGCTGAGCGGTTCGGTGACGCCGAACACGCCCTCCAGCTCATGACGGAGCCAGGCGCCGCTCGGCGTGGCGCGGAACAGGTGGAAGTGCTCGGCGAACAGCTGCCAAATCCGTTTCGGGTCGGACTCGACCGGCGTGCCGTCGCGGGTCGGGATGCCGAGCCGCTCCAGCCCCACGCCCTGCGAGTACAGCATCCGCGTGATGTAATGGTCGGGAATCACCAGCAGTGCAGCCGGGTCGGGAAACGGCTGGTTGTCGGCCAGCAATCGCGGGTCGACGTGCCCGTGCGGGCACACCAGGGGCAGGTCGGCTACCCTCGCGTACAGCGCAGCCGCAATCGCGCGCGTAGCGGGATCGGGATCGAAGTAGCGGTGCGGATGCAGCATGCAGGACAGGGTAATGCTTAATGCAAGCGCAGGTAGCCGCCGGACTTGTCCGGCGGGCACCACGCCTACTGTACGGCTGGCAACGCGGCCTGTTGCACCGCCGTCGGGTCCATCCACAGCACTTCCCAGTGGTGGCCGTCCAGATCGTAGAAGCTCGAGGCGTACATGAAGCCGTGGTCGTTGGCCGGCATGGCCGCAGCGCCCCCCGCCGCCAGCGCCTTGTCGACCAAATCGTCGACTTCGGCTCGATTGCTGCACGACAGCGCGAGCAGCGCCTCGGTCTGGCTTGCCGTGTCGCAAATCTGGCGCGTGGTGAAGGTCCGGAAGAACGGCTCGAGCAGCAGCATCACGAACGCCTCCTCGCTGACGATCATGCAGGCCGCCTTGTCGTCTGTGAACTGCGGGTTGAAGGTGAAGCCGAGCGCGCCGAAGAACGCCATCGACTTCTGGAGATCACGCACGGACAGGTTGACGAAGATCTTGCGAGCGGGGGTGGACATCGGGCTCTCCAGTTGTGTGTGGCAAGTGGGAGGTAGACCGAGCGCTGCCACCAGAATCATCGGTGCTGCTGGCCGGCGGCGCCGGCCAGGCTGGCGGTCAGGCGGCCAGCCGGATCGGCAACCCGAAGGTCGGGAACAGCGCCTCGACGTCGAGGAACGACGTCCAGGACGCGATCTGCCCGCCCGACAGCTCGAGCACGATCAGCGCCCAGGCCTGGTGACTGCCGCCGGCGGCACGGCGGTACTGCGCAAATGCCGGTGAGCCGCAGGCCTCGACCGGCACCAGCCGGGAGCCGCGGCAACCGATCCCGCGGCCGAGCAACCAGCTGCGGATCGGCTCGTGGCCACGCAGCCACAGCGTGTACGGCGGCATCGACAGCGCCGCGTCCTCGCGCAGCAGCGTCACCAGTCCGTCAACGTCGTACTCGTGAAACGCCTCGACATAGCGATCGAGCAGCCCGGTCTGCTCGTCGGTGAGCGCGCCGACCTGCGCCGTGACGTCGCGCGCGGCCAGCGTCGCGCGGGCCCGCTGCAGGGCGCTGTTGACGGCCGCCACCGACGTCGCCAGGGACTCGGCCACTTCGGCCGCCGACCAGCCGAGCACTTCGGTGAGCAGCAGCGCCGCACGCTGCCGCGGCGGCAGGTGCTGCAGCGCGGCGACGAACGCCAGCCGGATCGATTCGCGGCCTACCGCGATGTCCGCCGGGTCCGCCGCGGTCGTCTGCAGCTGCGACTCGAGCATCGGCTCCAGCC
>JACDAO010000289.1 GCA_013695405.1 Acidobacteriota bacterium
GTCCAGGCGTGGTCGAGGCGGCGGGCGACGCGGACGGGCGCTGGGCGGCGAGCAGCGCGGCGGCCATCTTGGCGGCGTCGGTGGCGGGCAGGTCGGGACTCGAGCCGTCGCCGGGGAACAGCCGGTCGAGTGCCTCGTTGAGCGTCTCTTCCATCACGATCCGGTCCTGGTATGCGACGATCACCCGATTGAGTTCGGGAATCGACCCGCCCTGGGCGCGCAGGTACAGCGGCCGGATGTAGATCAGGGACTCCTCGATCGGGATCACCAGCAGCGTGCCCTGGATCACCTCGGAGCCCTGCTGGTTCCAGAGCGTGATCTGCGGCGCAATCGCCTGATCCTGGTTGATGCGCGCCACCACCTGGCGTGGTCCGAACACGACCTTCTGCTTGGGAAACTGGAACACGGCGAGCTTGCCGTAATTGTCGCCGTCGCTGCGCGCGATCATCCAGGCCGCCAGGTTGTCCTTCTGTCGTGGCGTGAACGGCAGCATCTGGATGAACTCGGCGCCCTTCTCGCCGGGCAGCCGCATGATCGTGTAGTACGGCTCCATCCGCACCGGCTGCTCACCGATGTCGATCGACGGCACCTCCCATTGGTCCTCCTTGTTGTAGAAGACCGCCGGGCTCTGCATGTGGTAGGTCGCGAACATGCTCGCCTGCATCGCGAAGATGTCCTGCGGATAGCGCAGCCGGCTGCGCAGCGGCTCGGGCATTTCGGCCAGCGGCCGCAGCAGGCCGGGGAAGATCCGCCCGTAGGTCTGCGCGATCGGATCGCTGGGGTCGACCAGGTAGAAGCGGGTGTGACCGTGATAGGCGTCGATCACGACCTTGATCGAGTTGCGGATGTAATTGAGCGACGAGCCGGACATCGGCGTGTTGGTGCCGGTCGACAGGGCGCTCGCATACGGATAGCGATTGCTGGTCGTGTAGGCGTCCAGGATCCAGTAGAGCCGCCCGTCGGCAATGGAAATGTACGGGTCCTGGTCGTAGGTCAGGAACGGAGCGATCTTCTTGACGCGCTCGCTGATGCGCCGGTAGTAGAGCACCCGGCTGTCGGCCTTGAGGTCGTCCGAGAGCAGCGCCTTGCCCGACCCGAACCGAATCGCGAACAGCAGCTTGCGCCAGAACGTGCCGATCGGCACGCCTCCGTCGCCGCCGTAGGTGCTGAACACGTTGTCGTCGCCGGCCGGGTAGTGAAACTCGCGCGTGCGGGTCTTGACGAAGACGTGGTCGTTGGAGAGCTCGCCGAAGTAGATCGACGGCTCGGTGACCTCGAGGTCGACGCTGGACTCGGGCGGCAGGTTCTTGATGAACAGGATCGGCAGCCCCTCGGGCGTCACCTCGTTGACCGGTCCCAGCGTCAGGCCGTAGCCGTGGGTGAAGGTCAGCTGCTCGTTGATCCAGGTCCGGTTGGGCAGGCTCTCGGAGTTGAGCTCGCGGGCCGACAGCATGATCTGGCGGTACTTGCCGTCGATCACGTAGCGGTCGTTGTCGACCGAGACGAAGTCGTAGTAGGTACGGATCTCCTGGATCTGCGAGAACGTGTCGAGCAGCGGCTGGTGATCCCACAGCGGCACGTTGTCGATGGTGTCGGTGTTGCGTTCGAGGTCGGCGCGGGTCAGCGTCGCATCCCCCGAGAGCGCGCGTTCCTCGACGCCGGCCAGCCCGAATGCCGCGCGGGTCGCCGCGATGTTGTGCTCGATGAACGGCCGCTCGCGGACCTGCTCGTTGGGTGCGACGAAGAAGCGCTGGATCACCGTGGCGTAGGTGCTGCCGGCCAGCGACATCAGCACGTAGGCGCCGACGGCCACCGTAATCGGCCACAGCCGCACGCTGAAGGCCTGGTAGAGCGCGAGCAGGGCGCCGACCACACCGACCACGGTCAGCACCCGCAACGCCGGGATGCGCGCATGCACGTCGGTGTACGACGGCCCGGTGATGATCCCCGACTGCTGGAACAACCGCTCGGGGATGGCCAGCCAGTCGCCGAGTGCCAGCGCCAGCAGCAGCACGCCGAGCAGAATCGAGAGATGACGCCGCGTGCTCTCGGTGATGAAGACGCCGCGGCCGACCCGCAGCCCGAGGTTGCCGGCCAACGCATAGGCGCCGGCGGTGGCAATCGCAGTCAGCAGCGCCATCAGGAAGAACAGCTGCTGCAGCAGCGACAGGAACGGCCACTGGAACAGGTAGAACGAGACGTCGCGGCCGAGGATCGGATCGGCCTGCCCGAACGGCACGGCCTGGGTGTACGCCAGGTAGCTGCTCCAGCCCGACGAGGCGTAGCCGGCCAACAGCAGCGCGGCCAGGCCCGACACCAGCCAGATCACCGGACGCAGCCGTCGCGGCTGCAGCGAGATTGTCCGCGGGCCCTCGGGCGTCACGACCACGATGTTGCGCAGCGGCACGGCGCTCAGCGCGACGAACAGGTTGACGGCGATGAAGGCGCCGGCCAGCAGGAAGGTCAGCGTGCCCAACGCCGATCGGGTGGTCAGCGACTTGAGGAAGACCGCGTCGTAGCCGGCCTCGGCGAACCACAGCCAGTCGGTGTAGAACTCGGCGAACGACGGGATCGCCATCAGGGCGAAGAGGGCGAGGGCGATGATCGGAGCGCGCGGCAGTCGGCGGAGGTTCATGAGGGGGCTCCGCTATTGTAGGGCGAGTTGCGCGAACGCCTCCCGGGTGATGTGCCAGACGTCGTGGACCAGGCCGATGTGCAGGACCGCGCCGCGTGGCTGCAAGCCCGCACGCCGCGCCACGCCCTGCGACGGGCGATTCTCCGGGCGAATCAGTGCCACGACGGCCGGGACGTCGCTGGCCTCGAAGGCCAGCGCGACGCACGCCCGCGCCGCCTCGGTCGCCAGCCCCTGCCCCCAGACGTCGCGCGCGAAGTGATACCCGAGTTCCACGCGGGTGCGTCCGCCGAAGCTCCGCACCACCAGCCCGCAGTCGCCGATGAGGCGCGCCCCGTCAGCGTCCTGGCGAACCACGGCAAACAGACCGGAACCGTCGTGGCGGTAGCGCTCGAGGTTGCGTTGCAGCCAGATCGACGACTCCGGCAAGGTCATCGGTCGCGGGAAGTACCGCATCACGACCGGGTCGGCGAGCAGCGCCGCAAGAGCCGGCAGGTGCTCGTCGCCGAGTGGCTGCAGCGTGAGCCGCCCGGTCCGGATCGGCAGCCGTGCGATCAGGCCGAGCGGCGTCTGCATCGCCAGCTAGCCGCGGGGTCCGCCCGTCAGCGACTTGAGGTACGCCAGGCCGGCGGGCACGTTCGTGTCCGGCGTCGGCGACTCCTCCTCGATGATGTGCCACTGCACGCCGGTGCCGCGGGCCGCTGCCTCGACCACGCCCTTGACATCGACTTCGCCAGCGCCGAGCGCGACGCTGCTGTCGTCTGGCGCGTGGCCGGTGTGGTCCTTCCTGGTGCCCCGCTTCATGTCCTTGAGGTGCGTCAGCACGAAGCGCTGCGGGTGGGCCTCGAGCAAGGCCACCGGGTTGGCGCCGCCATGGTGCGCCCAGAAGATGTCGAGTTCGAAGAAAACCGTCTTGGGATCGGTCTTGGCGAGGATCATGTCGAACAGCGTGCCGTTGGCCGGGCCGGGCGCGAACTCGTAGCCGTGCGGGTGATAGAAGAAGGTCAGGCCCGCCGCGGCGGCCGCCTTGCCCGCCTTGTTGAAGGCGTCGACGGCGGCGGTGGCCTCGGCCTGATCGAAGGCGCCCTCGTGCGGGAACCAGGCATTGCCGACGTACTTGACGCCGAAGAACCTGGCGTCCGACAGCACCTGGGTGGCGTCTCCGGACAGCACCTTGATGTCGGCGTGCATCGACACCGGGGTCAGGCCCGCCTTGTCCAGTTCGGCCTTGAAGGCCTCGCGACTCATGCCGTAAGTACCGGCCATCTCGACGTGCGTGAAGCCGATCGCCTTGACCCTGGCGAGTGTCTTCGGCACGCCGTTGGCCTTGAACGATTCCCGGAAACTGTATAGCTGCAGGGCGACCGGATTCTTGAAGAGGGTCCCTCCGGCAGGTTGAGCAGTGGTGATGGCAGCCGACAACACGTGGTCGGTGCCGGTGGCGCCCGCGCCGTAGAGCGCGAACGTTGCGGCTGCGGCGAGCAGGGAGTAGCTGAGACGCATCGGAACTCCTCGGGAAAGTGACTCGGAGTATAGGCCAGGACGTCGCTCGCCGGCCCCGTCGCGCACGTGCCGACTACAGAGTCTGTGCCGCCGAACCGAGATAGGGTGCAACGACATACTGGCGCGCGGACGACACCAACGGTCCGCCCACTCCCTGGAGAGACGATGAGCGACCCGAACGAGACGGACAACGGCGCAACACAGACAGAGACGACACCGTGGGGGCAGGACGCCCCGGCGGGTACCGAGCACACGGCACTGACGCCGGCGTCCAGGGCCAAGGCGCGCACGCGTGCCGGTCAGGCCGGCCGCAGTTATCCGAACCTGGTGGACAACATGCAGGCCGCCCAGGATCAGACAGGCAGGGGGTCGGGCCGCTCGACGGCAAAGAAGACCGCGCGCAAGGCCGCCAAGAAGACTGCCAGCAAGGCTGCCGCGAAGGCCGCGAAGGCCGCAAAGACCGCCAAGACCGCCGCGAAGAAGACCAGCCGCACGTCGGCAGCCAGGGGCGTGAAGAAAGCCGCCAAGACGACGCGCAAGAGCGCCGCGAAGAGCACCAGGAAGAGCGCGAAGAAGGCCACCCGGAAGACCGCCCGGAAGGCGACCAGGAAGGCAAGCAGGAAAGTCAGCAAGGCGACCACGCGCGCCACCAAGACCACACGCGCTGCCAAGGCCACTCGCAAGGCCGCCGCTCCGCGAGCCGCGAAGAAGGTGACTCGCAAGGCGAGCAAGGCACGCAAGTCTGCGCGTCGCGGCCGCTAGCCTGCCGAGCCGTCGCCGTGTGTCATAGCGCGTCGCATGACAGGCGTGGCCGTTGGCCGCGCCTGTCGCGCATGGCAGGATAGCCCTCGTACATCCGGAGTGGCGCGTTCACGCGCCCGGCAACCCCGGCCACACGCCAGGGTGCCCCGATGCTCTCGCATTCGCTTGCGAGCGTGTCGATGTGGCGGCAGCAGAGACTGCCGCAAGCTCGTGTGTCATGCCCTCGTCGGGCGTGGCGGCTGCTCCGGAACATCAATCACTGCCCGAGGAGCCCGTCATGTGTCTTGATCCCCGCCCCGACTCTCTGTTTCGCGCCAGCAGCCGCTCGTTCCGCCGAATCGTCACGCGCACCCTCACATCGCCGCGCGCCCTGGACACGACCGCTTTCCGCCACGCAGCCGTTGCTGGACCGTCCGCTGCCGCGATCGACGCCCTGGCCGGAGACGACGAACTGGTCGCCCGCGGCTGGGTGTTGATTACCCGCGACGCGTAACAACGGGCTTGCGCGCGCGACGCGCGTCCGTCACGCTCTCCCGGTGCGATCGCTCACGCTGCCGTGGCTGGCCACCTCGGCGCTGGTGCTCAGCCTGACCCTGCAGATGTCCGACGGCTTCTACCACGAGCCGACGCTGGCGTGGCTCGGGCTGGCGCTGATCGCGGCGCTGCTCGGGGTTGCCGGAGTGCCGTGGCCAGGCGGGCCCGGTGGCCCCGGCGCCACCGCCGATCGTCTTGCCGGGCCGCGTGTCGACCTGGCCGACGGCCTGCTCACCCTGGGCGTGCTGATCAGCGCGGTAGCCCTGACCACGCGGCCGGTGGCCCTCTACATGGCCGATGCGCGCCCGTGGGCACACCCCGACCTGCTGGTCGTGGTCGCTGCCATGACGATTGCCGCGATCGCCGGCACTGCCTGGCGTTCGCCGCGCGCCCGCGGACACGCGGCGGTCGTGCTGCTGGCGGGTGGGCTGTGGCTCGGCGCCTGGACGATCAGGGAGTCGCCACATCCGCACATCGACGTGATGCCGGTCCACGTCGACGGCTTTGCCGCGCTGGCTCGCGGCCAGAGTCCCTACGGCATCACTTTCACCGACATGTACAAGCCCGACGAGGGCTTCTACGCCCCGGAGATGCGTGATGGCCGGCGCATCCTGTTCGGCTTCCCGTACCCGCCGCTCAGCCTGTTGATGGCCTGGCCGGGACACGCGCTGCTGGGCGACCTGCGCTACAGCGAGGTGCTGGCGCTGGTGGTGGCGGCTGGAATCCTTGCAGGCATCGGCCGAGGCGGCATCGGCCTGCTCTGCGCTGGCGCGCTGCTGTTGTCGCCCCGGGTGCTGTTCCATCTGGAACAAGGCTGGACCGAGCCTTTTGCCATCGTCCTGCTCGCCGCGACGGTGGCCACCGCGCTGCATCGTCCCGGGCTGGCGTGGCTGCCGCTCGGTCTGCTGATCGCCGTCAAGCAGCACATGGTGCTGGGGCTGTTGTTCGCGCCGATGCTGGTGAGCGGCACGGATCCGGGCAGGCACAGCGGTGTGGAGCGGGCAGCGACCCGCTGGCCGGCCCCGTCCCGCTTTCGCACGGTCGCGCTGTTGGTGGCCAAGGCGATTGCCGTCGCCGCGGTGCTGACCGTGCCGATGGCCTTGCTGGACGTCGACGCCTTCATCCGGTCGGCCGTGCTGTTGCAGTTGCGCGAGCCGTTCCGCCTCGACTCGCTCAGTTTCACGCGCGGCCTGGTGCACCTGGGCTGGGGACTCGACAAGCAGGGTGCGCTGTACGTGTCACTGGCGGCGGGCAGCGTCGGGATTCTGCTGTCGTGGTGGCGGGCGCCACGCACGCCGGCGGGCTTCGCGGCGTCGCTGGGGCTGACATGCTTGCTGCTCACCGCTTTCGGCAAGAAGGCGTTTCTCAACTACTACTTCCTGGTGCTGGCGTGCCTGCTGACCGCGATTGCGGCGGCGCGGGCTCAGGAGGACGCCAGCGCGTCCAGCGTCTCTTCGGAGATCCAGCCCCAGTAGTTGGCGTAGAGATCCTCGGCCTCTTCGCGTTCCAGATGCGGCAGGCCCTCGAGAATTGTGGTGCGGTGCGGCTCGGCGTAGCCCTCGCGGGCAATGATGGCGACGCCGAAGTGGCGCCCACTGGCGATCACGCGCAACGCTTCGATGACTTGCGACACCCGATGCCGCTGCGGATCGGCCGGCATGCCGGCTGGCAGCCTGTCGTCGCGCGCGTCCTCGAGCGCGAGCACCAGCGTGCTCGTCTCGAGGCAGCAAGGCAGGCGGACGACACCGTCAACAATGTTGATCTCGCGCGCCAGCGGGGTGGCGCGCAGGATCCCCGGTGTGCGGACGGCGCCCCAGTGAATCTCCGGCAACGCCTGCAACAACCGCGGCAACCACGCCGCTCCGCCCGGGTCGGCGCCAATCAGGGCCCGCATCACGTCAACTGGCGCAGCCATGCTGTGCAGAGCCTACACCGGTCGCCAGCCGACATCGACCTGCACGGCAGGTCAGCCCCGCGCGCCGAGCGACGGCGTGCCCAGGCTGGCCACGCTGGTGCTGCCGGCGGCTTCGCCGTCGGTGTCGTGCGTCAGCCGATCGCCGAGCACGTCTTCCACGTACAGCCGCTGCACCAGCAGGTAGACGACCACCAGCAGCGGCGTTGCCAGAATCAGCCCCATCGCACCGAGCGTGACGCCGAGGAACAACTGCGAGGCGATCGCCAGCGCCGGCGGCAGATCGTCGGCCTTGCGCATCACGTACGGCTCGAGGGTGTAGCTCTCGATGGTCTGGATGCCCAGGTACAGGGCGCCCACGTACACCGCCTGCATCGGGCTCTGCGTCAGCGCCAGCAGCATGGCTGGAACCGCCGCGATGATCGGCCCGAAGTTGGGGATGAACGTCAGCAGCCCGGCGATCGCCGCCAGGGCCAGCGCGAGCGGAATGCCGAGCACCATCAGGCCGATCCAGGTGAGGACCGAGACGACCGCCATCAGGCCGGCCCGCCCGACCAGCCACATCTGCAGCTTCTCGCCGCACTCGCCGAGCACCTCGGTCACGCGCGGTCGTGCCGCCAGCGGCAGCAAGCGGACCACGCCGCGCACGTAGAGGCCCGGTTCGGCGGCCAGGAACAGGCCGACGAACAGCACCAGCAAGAGGTTGCCAAGCACCGAGACCAGGCCCGACAGCACCGACACCACCCGCACGGCCGACGGCACGCCGCCGCCATCGGGTGACGTCACCCTCGCCAGCACTCGTTGTCCGAGCGGCAGGCCGTTGATCGTGTCCTTCAGGTCGGCGGCGGCTTCCGGGAGCGCGTCGAGCAGCTCGGCGCCCTGGGTCTGAAGCGGATCGGCGAGCAGCAGTGCGCTGGCGCCAGTGGCCAGCAGCAGCGCCACGCAGACCACGGCGAGCGCCGCCAGGTCACCCAGCTTCCACAAGCGCTGCACCAGTTGCGCCAGGCTACGCAGGAAGACCGCCAGCAGCAGCCCGGCGAAGGTCACCAGCAGCGCCGCGATGCCGCGCCACGCCAACAGCCCCACGACGAGGAACGCTGCCACCAGGCCCAGCACCACGAGCACGCGACGCACGAACGGCGAATC
>JACDAO010000300.1 GCA_013695405.1 Acidobacteriota bacterium
AGGTCGACAAGCTCCAGGTCGATCGCCGCATCCAGTCGCGCGTGAAGAAGCAGATGGAGAAGGCGCAGAAGGAGTACTACCTCAACGAGAAGATGAAGGCGATCCAGAAGGAACTGGGCCGCAAGGAGGACAAGGGCAACGAGATCGAGGACCTCAAGAAGAAGATCGAGGACTCGCGCATGCCCAAGGAGGTCGAGGAAAAGGCGATACAGGAGCTGCGTCGCCTCGAGGCGATGCCGCCGATGTCGGCAGAGGCGACCGTCTCGCGCAACTACCTCGACTGGCTGATCGGCGTGCCGTGGCACAAGAAGACCAAGGAGAGCCGTGATCTCAAGCGCGCCGAGGAGGTCCTCAACCAGGACCACCACGGCCTCGAGAAGATCAAGGACCGCATCCTCGAGTTCCTCGCGGTGCGCACCCTGGTCAAGAAGCCGAAGAGCACGATCCTGACCTTCGCGGGCCCCCCGGGAGTTGGCAAGACCTCGCTGGCCAAGTCGATCGCCAAGGCGACCAATCGCAAGTTCGTTCGGCTGTCGCTCGGTGGCGTGCGTGACGAGGCCGAGATCCGCGGCCACCGACGCACCTACATCGGCGCCTTCCCCGGGCAGGTCATCCAGATGATGAAGAAGGCCGGGTCGATGAACCCGGTCTTCCTGCTCGACGAAGTGGACAAGATGTCGATGGACTTCCGCGGCGATCCGTCGGCGGCGCTGCTCGAGGTGCTCGATCCGGAACAGAACAACTCGTTCCTGGATCACTACCTCGACGTCGAGTACGACCTCTCGAACGTGATGTTCATCTGCACCGCCAACGTGCTGCACACCATCCCGCAGGCGCTTCGCGACCGCATGGAAGTGCTGCAGCTGGCCGGCTACACCGAGCAGGAGAAGGTCGAGATCGCCCGCAAGTTCCTCGCGCCCAAGGCGGTCGAGAACGCCGGCCTGACCGAGAAGAACATCGTGTTCACCGAGGACGCGTTGCAGACGATCATCCAGCGCTACACGCGGGAAGCCGGCGTGCGCAACCTCGAGCGCGAGATCTCCTCGGTGTGCCGCAAGGTGGCTCGGCGCGTGGTGGTCGACGGCCCCGCGTACTTCGACGAGATCACGCCGGAGCAGATCACCCACCACCTCGGCGTGCCGCGCTACCGGGCGACGATGGTCGAGGAGAGCAACGAGATCGGCCTGGCTACCGGGCTGGCGTGGACCGAGGTCGGCGGCGAGATCCTGGTCACCGAGGCGACGCTGATGCCCGGCAAGGGCAAGCTGACGCTCACGGGAAAGCTTGGCGACGTGATGCAGGAGTCGGCTCAGGCGGCGATGAGCTTCGTCCGCTCGCGGGTCAACGACTACGGCCTGCCACCCGACTTCTACAGGACGATGGACGTGCACGTGCACGTGCCGGAAGGGGCGATCCCCAAGGACGGTCCGTCGGCCGGCATCACCATGGCCACCGCGATGATCTCGGCGCTGGCCCGCGTCGCGGTCCGCAAGGACGTGGCGATGACCGGGGAAATCACGCTGCGCGGCAAGGTCCTGCCGATCGGCGGCGTCAAGGAGAAGGTGCTCGGCGCGCACCGGGCCGGCGTGAAGAACATCATCCTGCCCAAGGACAACGAGAAGGACCTGGCCGACATCCCGAAGAACGTGCTCGACACGCTCAACGTGTTCATGGTCGAACAGATGGACGAGGTGCTCAAGGTGGCGCTCGAAGGCCCGCTGCCCTCACCCGTCCTGGCGCCGACTGCCGAGGACGCGGTCAAGCCCGTGGTCAGTGACGACGCCATTACGCATTAGGTGGAGGCTGCGCGACGTGGCCCCGGTCGGGGCCGCACCGCGATGCCGGCGTTCGTGCCCCACACGGACGACAGCCCGGTCGCACCCTCCTCCGACACACGCCGTGGTCGTCTCACCGTGAAAACGCTCCCGGTCCAGTTCGTCCGCAGTGCGGTCGCACCGACCGACCTGCCGCGCGACCTGGTGCCGCAACTGGCTCTGGTCGGCCGATCCAACGTCGGCAAGTCGACGTTGATCAACGCGATCACCGGATCGCGGGTGGCCCGGACCAGTGCGGCGGCCGGCAAGACCCGGGAGTTGAACCTGTATACGGTGGAGTACGGCCATCGCCAGCTGCGGCGCCTGTTCCTGGTCGACCTGCCAGGCTACGGATATGCCCGCGGCGGCGACGCCTCGGCGGAGATGTTCGCCGGCCTCACCTCGATGTACTTCGGCCGACCTGCTCCGGGCACGACATCGCCTGGAGACGGCGCAGGATTCGGCCCGACCGGCGCGCTGCTGATCGTCGACGCGCGTCACCCCGGTCTCGCCCAGGATCTGCACGCCTGGGCGTGGCTATCCACTCAAGCCCTGGCCGTCGCCGTCGTGGCGGCCAAGATCGACAAGCTGTCGCGCACCGAACGGGTGCGCAGTCTACGCGTATGGGAAACATCGCTGAACGCTCCGGTGACGCCCGTGTCGGCGGCCACCGGCGAAGGACTGGAAAGCCTGTGGACACTGATCGTCAGCCTGCTGAGCCGCAGCCCGTCGCCGGAACTCCCGGACCGGACGCCGCCGAGCCACAGCAGCAACAGCCGCCGCCCGACCCGCCCCGACCCAACGGCAGGGGGTCGGACGCCGAGCTGATCAACCTGTCCACGCTCAAGGAGATGAGCGTGGCGCAACTGACCCAGATTGCCAAGGACCTCGAGGTCCCCGGCGCCACGGGTCTGCGCAAGCAGGAGCTGATCTTCGAGATCCTGCGGGCCCGCACCGAGAAGAGCGGCCTGCTGTTCTCCGAAGGGGTCCTCGAGGTGCTGCCCGACGGCTTCGGCTTCCTGCGCGCGCCCGACTACAACTACCTGGCCGGGCCTGACGACGTCTACGTCTCGCCGTCGCAGATCCGCAAGTTCGATTTGCACACCGGCGATACGGTCAGCGGCCAGATCCGGCCGCCCAAGGAAGGCGAACGCTACTTCGCGCTGATCAAGGTCGAGGCGGTCAACTTCGAGCCGCCCGAGCGGACGCGCGACAAGATCTTCTTCGAGAACCTGACGCCGCTCTACCCGCAGGAGCGGATCACGCTCGAGACCGCCCACGACAACCTGTCGGCCCGGGTCCTCGACCTGATGACGCCGATCGGCAAGGGCCAGCGCGGCCTGATCGTCGCGCCGCCGCGCACCGGCAAGACGATGCTGCTGCAGAACATCGCCAACAGCGTCATCGCCAACCACCCCGAGGTGTACCTGATCGTGCTGCTATCGACGAGCGGCCCGAGGAAGTCACCGACATGCAGCGCTCGGTGCGCGGCGAGGTGATCAGCTCGACCTTCGACGAACCGGCGCAGCGCCACGTGCAGGTCGCCGAGATGGTGATCGAGAAGGCCAAGCGGCTGGTCGAGCACAAGAAGGACGTGGTCATCCTGCTCGACTCGATCACGCGCCTGGCGCGGGCCTACAACACCGTGGTGCCACCGTCGGGCAAGATCCTGTCGGGCGGCGTGGACTCCAACGCGCTCCAGCGCCCCAAGCGCTTTTTCGGCGCGGCCCGCAACATCGAGGAAGGGGGCTCGCTGACGATCATCGCGACCGCGCTGATCGACACCGGCTCGCGGATGGACGAAGTGATCTTCGAGGAGTTTAAGGGCACCGGCAACATGGAGATCCACCTCGATCGCAAGCTCGCGGATCGCCGCGTGTTCCCGGCCATCGACATCACCAAGAGCGGCACCCGCAAGGAAGAACTGCTGATCCCCAAGGACGACCTCAATCGCATCTGGGTACTCCGCAAAGTGATCAACCCGCTCTCGGCAAACGAGGCGATGGAGTTGCTGCTCGGCAAGATGAGCAAGACCAAGTCGAACGCCGAGTTCCTCGGCTCGATGTCGGGCAGCGGCAGGTAGGCGGGAGGCTCGTCTGCCCGCCTCGGAGCGGTTTGCCGTCGCCGTCCACATCTTGTCGCTGCTGGCGGCCCAGCCGGACCGCCGGATGACCTCGACGAGCATCGCCGCCAGTATCCGCACCAACCCGGTGGTGGTGCGGCGTCTGCTCGGGCTGCTCCGCCGCAGCGGGTTGGTCGACGTCAGCCCCGGGCCGCACGGCGGCGCCACGCTGCTGCATGCGCCGGAGACCATGTCGCTCCGCCAGGTCTATGAGGCGGTTGAGCACGCGCCGGTCATCGCCCTGCATCCCGGCACCAGCGACGACTGCCCGGTCGGCCGGTACATCGCCACGGTGCTGGCCAAGGTTGCCGACAGCGCCGAACAGGCGCTGCTCGCGCAACTGGGCACCCAGAGCGTCGCCGACGTGGTGCGCAGTCTCTCGACGGCGCGCTGAGCGGGACATGGAACTCGGGGACGCGTGGCCCCGACGCCTGTCCGCCTGTCGCTGCGTGGGAGACCGTCGGACAAGTCCGACGGCTACGGCTACGACTCCCGACTCCCGGCTACGACTCCCGACTGCCGACTCCCGACGTGGCGTGTCCCACTGCCGTTACTGCTACGATCGCGGGCATGCAGACGCGACGATTCGGGCGGCTCGGCTGGCAGGTCTCCGAGATTGGCTACGGCATGTGGGGCATGGCTGGCTGGAGCGGCAGCGACGATGCGCAGTCGCTGGCCTCGCTGGACCAGTCGATTGCCGCCGGAGTCACGTTCTTCGACACCGCCTTTGCATACGGCGAGGGCCACAGCGAGCAGCTGCTGGCGCAGACCCTGCGAGCGCATCCCGACCAGCGTCTGTACATCGCCACCAAGGTGCCGCCGAAGAATCGCACGTGGCCCGGCACCGCCGCCACCCCGGCCAGCGACGTCTTCCCGTACCCCTACATCGTCGAGATGACCGAGCGGAGCCTGCAGAATCTCGGTGTCGAGCGCCTCGACCTCCAGCAACTGCATGTCTGGGACGACAGCTGGGCGGCCGACGACGGCTGGCGGCGGGCGGCCGAAGACCTCAAGTCGCAGGGCAAGATCGAGGGTTTCGGGATCAGCGTCAACCGCTGGCAACCGGCCAACGTGCTGCAGGCGCTGCAGACCGGCCTGGTCGACGCGGTGCAGGTGGTCTACAACATCTTCGATCAGAACCCGGAAGACGCACTCTTCCCGGAAGCGCAGCGGCTGGACGTGGCGATCATCGCGCGGGTGCCGCTCGACGAGGGCAGCCTGACCGGACGGATGACGCGCGAGATGAACTTCCCGGCCAGCGACTGGCGCAGCCTCTACTTCACCCCAGACAACCTGCGCGAGACCCTGGACCGGGTCGACCGGCTCACCGAGGCCCTGCCAGCGGAGATGTCGCTGCCCGATCTGGCGCTGCGCTTCATCCTCGAACACCCGGCCGTCGCGACGACCATTCCGGGGATGCGCAAGGCCGCGCACGTCGCTCAGAACACCGCGGTCTCCGACGGCGGGCGACTCGATCCGGCGCTCCTGACGGCGCTGCGCGCGCACCGCTGGGATCGGACGCATGTGATCCCCTGAATCAGGGGACAGGGGACAAGCGCATCAAGGGGGAAGGGGAAAGTCCCGGCCCCAGCCCCAAGCCCCCAGCTCCCAGTTCGGCGCCCAGCTGCAGCGGCGAGCTGACACGGGCAAGTTGTTGGCCCGGGGGGCAAGATCCTGGCCGACGTCGGGGAGCCCGTGCTCACCGATCGGGGCGCATGCGGCGTCGCAGACTGCGCGAGAGGCCGAGCAGGCCCATGCCGATCAGCGCCAGGGCGCCCGGTTCCGGGATGGTCGAAAC
>JACDAO010000302.1 GCA_013695405.1 Acidobacteriota bacterium
GGATTGCGATGAAGATGACGTTGTCGATGCCGAGGACGACCTCCAGCAACGAGAGGCTGGCCAGCGAGATCTGGCTGGTGGTACTCCAGAGGGGCCCGGCGGCGGGCGAGGTGGCGATCGCCGGTTCAGTCAGCGCGATCACCGACGGCACCAGGGCGGACAACGACTCGAGCACGGGACGTCCTTTCGTGCGCGCCGGCACGGCACGCCCGGACGATTGTACCGAACTGCTTACAGGTAGGTCGGCGGGGCTCCCCCGCCCCCGCAGCGGTTCAGGCGCTGGCGCGCTTGCGGGGCTTCCTGGCGGCGGCGGTGACCTTGGTCGAGCTGAGGGTGGCCTTGGCGGGCGTCTTCTTGCCGGCGCTGACGCTCTCCAGACTGCGGCGCAGCGCCTCCATCAGGTCGACGACCTTGGCCGGCTGCTCGTCCTCCTGCACGACCACTTCCTCGCCGGCGATCTTGGCGTCAATCAGCTTGCGCAGCCCTTCCTGGTAGTTGTCGTGGAAGTTCGTGATGTCGAGATCTCCCTGGAAGGTGCCGATCACTTGCTGCGCCAGCTTGACCTCGTCGGGCTTGAGCGTGGCCGGGACGTTGGCCAGTTCGTCGATCGACGACATGCTGCGCACCTCGTCGGCCGAGCGCAGCGTGTACATGACCAGGCCCTTCTCGCGCGGCTGGACGGCGACGATGTACTCGCGGCCGTAGAGAGCGAGCTTGCCGATCCCGGCCTTGCCCTTCATGCCCTCGCGAATCACCGCGAACGCCTCGGCGGCGACGTTGCCGTCCGGCGCCAGGTAGTACGGACGTTCGAAGTAAATCGGGTCGATCTGGTCGACGGTGGTGAATTGCACCAGGTTGATCAGCCGGGTGGACTCGGGTCGCACCGTGGCGAGGTCCTCGTCGGTGACGGTCACGTACCGGCCCTTGGAGAACTCGTAGCCCTTGACGATTTCGGTGTTGGCGACTTCGCGCTCGCAGTGCGGGCACCACTTCTTCTGCTGGATTCGCGTCTGGCAGACTTCGTGGAGTTGATTGAAACTGATCGTGGCGGCCGAATCCGTGGCCGGGAACACCCGGATCGGGATGGTCACCAGGCTCAGCTTGAGATGTCCCTTCCAGGTCGCGCGTGCCGCCATGTCGATCTCGCTTGCAAGAAGTCAGCCCTGGCCTGATGCCTGATGCCTGATGCCCGGCCTTGCTATCGGTCGCAACGCCTCCGATGATTACGCCTGATGGCCCGTACCGTCCAGATCTGGCGTGAGGTCGGACCGCCGGCGCCGATGCTGGCCACGTCGGCAGAGGCCGCGGCGGTCAACCTGGCCGACGAGGGCCTGCTGTTCGAGCAGAAGTTCGACGGCATCCGCGCCATCGTCACTGTCGACCCGCGGCACCCCGTCCACGAGATCCATCTCTACTCGCGCAACGGCAACGACAAAGCGCCGCAATTCCCCGATATCGTGCGGGCCTTGCGCGACCTGGCCGGGCAGCTGAACGGGCCGATTGTCCTCGACGGCGAGATCGTGGCGCTCGATGGCCGCGGCCACCCGACTTCGTTCGTCGCCCTGCAGTCGCGCATGCACCTGAAGGGCGCCAGGGACATCGACGCGCGGACAGCGACCGTGCCGACCGCGCTGATTGCCTTCGATCTGTTGCGCGAGGGCCACGAAGACCTGAGGCCGCTGCCGCTGGCGGCGCGGCGCGCCCGGCTCGAGCACCTGCTCCACGTGCGCACCAGCGAGCGGCTACGCGAGGGCGCCTACGTCGCCGGCGACGGCGCACACTTGCTGGCCCTGGCGGCCCGCGAGCAGTGGGAAGGGGTGATCGTCAAACACGCCGACGCGCCGTATTTGTCGGGCACCCGGTCGCGCACCTGGCGCAAGGTCAAGCTGCAGAAGCGCGCGACGCTGATCATCGGCGGCTTCACCGCGCCGCGCGGCACGCGCCCCGTGCTCGGCGCGCTGATGGTCGGCAGCCACGCCGACGCACGCGGCCAGGCCGCCCGGATCGCCCGAGGCAGCCGCGCGTCGCTGTGCTACGCCGGCAACGTCGGCACCGGGTTCAGCGACGCCACCCTCGACGACCTCCGACAGCGCCTGACGCCGCTGGTGACCGCGACGTCGCCGTTCGTCGACCCGCCACGCCTGCGCGGCGCGCAGTGGGTCGAGCCCCGCCTGATGTGCGAGGTGCAGTTCACCGAGTGGACGCCGGACGGCCACCTGCGACACCCGGTCTTCCTCGGTCTGCGCCACGACGTCGGCACCGAGGCCGGCGATGCGCCCGCGCCGCCCGCGGCCGCGCCTCAGGACGGCGCACTGCAGCGGCCCGACCTCGACGCGCTGGTCGCGACGCTGCAGCGGCTCGAGGACAGCGGCCGCGACGGCACCCTGACCCTGTCCGATGGAACCCTCGAGGTCAGCAATCTGCGCAAGATCTTCTGGCCGGCCTCGGGCCTGACCAAGGGCGATCTGCTGCGCTACTACGCCCGGATCTCGCCGTGGATCCTGCCGGTCCTGCGCGACCGGCCATTGGTCATGAAGCGCTATCCCAACGGCGTGATGGGCAAGGCGTTCTACCAGCAGCGCGCGCCCGATACCGTGCCGCCCGGCGCCCGCGTCGAACTCACCGACGAGGACGAGGACGGGCCGCTGCCCCGGCTGGTCGGCGGCTCGCTGCTGACACTGCTCTACGTCGCGCAACTCGGGGCGATTTCGCTCGACCCGTGGTTCTCCCGCGTCGGCTCGCCGGCGACGGCCGACTTCGTGGCGATCGACCTGGACCCGATGCCGGGGGTGCCGTTCTCGCAGGTCCGTGACGTCGCGCGCTGGGTGCACGAGGCGCTGGCCGCGCTGGACATCCCGGCGGCGGCCAAGACGTCGGGCTCCTCGGGGCTGCACATCTACATCCCGCTGCTCGAGGGCACCTCGTACGAATCGGGTCAGCTGCTCTGCCAGATTGTCGCGACCGCCGTGGCGTCGCAACACCCACGCGTCGCCACGGTCGAACGCAGCGTCGGCAAGCGTGGCCGCACCGTGTACGTCGATTACCTGCAGAACGTCGAGGGCAAGACGTTGGCGTGTGCCTACAGCGCCCGGGCCAGCACCTTTGCCGGCGTCTCGACGCCGCTGCGCTGGGACGAGATTGCCGAGGACGTGCGACCCGAGGACTTCACCGTCGACACGGTGGGGGCGCGGTTCGCCACGACCGGGGATCTGTGGAACCCGGTGCTCGAGGGGCCACCGGTTGATCTGCACGCGGTGCTGGACCGCCTGCAACGGCGTTGAGCGCCCGCGGCGGGCTCCTGATGGGTTCGGGACACAGTGTAATGGAACACTACAATTGGTTGGTCTCGCACGCATCGCGAAATGGTCCCACCAGACCTCACCGCACGGCTGACGCAGCGCCCTCCACGCGCACGGCCAGAAACTCGGCAGTGTCCTCGAATGAGCCGACGCCGACCCGTCCCCGGTCCAGCGTGCGATCGGTCGCGGTCATGATCGGCGCGCTCCGGTCGTCGAAGAAGACCTCGATCCGTCCGGACGTGACGTCGCGACGAACCCGCGCCCGATGCCACTGCTGGTCGACCAGCGGGGCCACCTCCGAGCGCTCGTCGATGCGCCGACGGTCGGCGTTGTCGACCAGGAAGATGCCGTTGTGCACCGCGTCGCGCGCGCCCGAGATGTGCACGTAGTAGAAGCGGGTCGGTGACTGATAGCCAACCACCAGCAGCACGTCGCGTCGCGGCGTGACCTTCGGCATTGCGGCGGTTGATCGCAATTCCACGCGCAGCGTCACGTCGCCGAGGTCGTCACCCTTGAGGATTCAGCAAGGCGCTCGGTCGGCGGATGGCGCCCGCCGGCGTGCCGGCCTTCACCAGCCCGAGCAGCCCGTCCGTGATGACCCAGGTCCCCGAGTCGTCGACGGTCCAGTCGCGCTCCAAGTGGCTCGCGTCCGTGAACGACGGCGGCTGGATCGCAGCCGGTTGGCTGGCACCGGTGGCGGCTACGGCGCCGGCGCGGCCACCGCCAGCACCGCCGCAATCGCTCTCTGCGTGTGGGGCATGAATCGCGCAGCATACCGCAGGCGCAGACGCCCGATTGCCCACCGCTGAGTAGGCCGCCAGCAGCTGCGGCCATCGGCGCCGCTGGCGGTGGTCCGACTCAGCGATATCGGGCTGGAACGCAAGCTGCAGTGGAAATGCGACGGCTCGAACGACATCGAAGCCGTTGAGCAGGTCACTTCAAGGGAAGGCGGCGTTTCATGGGAATTCTGGGATGGATCATCTTCGGTCTGATCGTCGGTGCGCTTGCCAAGTTCATCATGCCGGGCAAGGATCCGGGCGGCATCATCGTCACTATCCTGCTGGGCATCGTCGGGGCCATCGTCGGCGGGTTCCTTGGCCAGGCGCTCGGACTGTATGGGCCGAACGATCCGGTCGGCTTCCTGATGGCGTTGCTCGGTGCCATTGTGCTGCTGCTCATCTACCGGATGGCCGTGGGACGTCGCGCGGTCGTCTAGGCACGCGACTTCGGAAAGTCTCGGCTCGAGGAGCGGCGGACTCGTCCGTGCTCCTCGACCGGTCGTGGCAGGTTCAGTGCTGCAGGGGCGGGGACGAGGATGTTCAGGTGTCTGAGACTGCGCGCGAAGTGGTCGACACGGTGATCGTCGAGTCGTGGTGCGACGATGGCTACACGGTGCGAGTGGTGCCGGGAGCGATCAGCCAGCTGGTGTGGTCCGAGGACGGCCCGGCCCGCGCCGTGCACTTCAAGGGGCGGGCGGCGCTGTTCGAGTATCTCGTCGAGCGCCTCGGACCCAAGACGGCGGGTCCGGAGGTGTAGCCAATTCTTTTGAAGCGGCCGCCCACACCCGGATAGGTGCCAACGAGGTAACACGTGGTGCGGTTCGACCCGCCCGATTTGGTTGGCGTGGGTGGTAGACTACCGGGCGGTCTAGGGCAGTCCGGGTCACCGGACCGGCTCGACTCCCCACGCGCCCGTAGCTCAGCTGGATAGAGCGTTGGCCTCCGAAGCCAAAGGTCGCAAGTTCGACTCTTGCCGGGCGCACCAAATCCCCACAAATCAAATACGTAGGCGCAGTTTGCGGCATTAGTT
>JACDAO010000327.1 GCA_013695405.1 Acidobacteriota bacterium
GTCTGGCCCAGTGTCGACAGGCAGGCGCTGCAACGGGCGTTCGGCTCGCTCCGCGAACAGCGCCTGACGCTGGAGGACTGCGCGCTCTCGGTGCGTGGAGATCGCGCGACCGCGCGGTGTTCTGGCACCGTGCAGTACCGCCCGCAGGTGGGCAGTCGCACGCTGCGCGAGCTCGCCGGACAGTGGACGATTACCCTGAAGCGCGGTGCGCGGGGCTGGGCGATCACGCACGTCGATGCACGCTGACGAGTCCGGCAGTCAACGCAGGAGTTCCCCGATGGTGCGCCAGACGTCGACATCCACCGGCACGCCCTCGCGCAGGTTCTCGGCCCGCGCACGGCGCACCTGTTCGCCCGGGTGACGTACGGGCTGCGTCGGATCGACGGGGATGTCGGTCATCAGATCGTCGAGTACGCGCTGGACCAGGCGTGTCGGGCCGTTGGCCCTGGCCACGTCGATCGCGATGAATACCTGCGAGACCCCTGACTCCTCCGGACGCGCGCCGATGTCGACGGTGGCCCGGCCATCGGACAGCATCGCCGCCAGCAGGTCCAGCACCAGCGCCAGCCCGGCGCCTTTCCATGACCCCATCGGCAGTGTGCGCTGGGATTGGAGGATCGCTGCAGGGTCCGAGGTCAGGCGACCCTCGCTGTCGAAGCCGCCAGGCTGAGGCAGCGCCTCGCCTCGGGAGGCGTGCGTCTCCATCCGTCCGTATGAGAACTGAGACATGGCCATGTCGAGCACCACCGGCGCATCGCCGTGCGGCACGGCGACGACCAATGGGTTGTTGCCGAGACGCGGACTCGTCCCGCCCCAGGGCGGCATGTTCGGCAGGGTGTTGGTCCACGCGATCAGGGCCATGCCTCGCTCGGCCGCGTGCCATCCGTAGCTGCCACCACGCATCCAGTGATTCGTGTTGGCCAGCGCTACCAGGCCGAGGCCGTGCGTTTGGGCCAGCGCCATCGCCCGTTGCGTGCTCGCGAGCGCGTTGAGGTTGCCTGGGCCGAGCTGACCGTCCCATCGCTCCCAGGCCGCGAACGACGCCACGGCTGCTGGCTCGCGGTCGTGACGCACGATGCCGCGGTCGACCTGCCCGATGAAGCGTGGGAAGCGGTTGAGCCCGTGCGAACTCACGCCATCGACGCTGGCCTCGGCGAACAAACGTGCGCAGGTGGCGGCCCGCGGTGCCGAGAAACCGCGTGACTCCAGAACGGCCTCGAGCTGGCGCACGACGTCAGCCACGGCGATGCGATGCCCAGTTCCACCGGCGACGACAGCCATGGGATGTGCCACGGCGGCCATGATGGGGCCCGCGGGCGGCAGGATCAACGGCGAAGACGTCACTCGGGCACCAAGCAACAGGTGGTGACAGCCAGAGCGTCGCGGGGCAAGATGTCCGACGTGCGCAGCTGTGATGTGGTCGTCGTGGGCGGAGGACCGGCCGGGCTCAGTGCAGCATTGATCCTCGCCCGCTGCCGACGCCATGTGGTCGTGTGCGACGCGGGGCGGCCACGCAACGCTGCCGCTGCGCATTCCCACGGCTTCCTGACCCGCGACGGCATGCCGCCGCTGGACCTGCTTGCGTGCGGCCGCGATGAGTTGCGTCGGTACGACGTGGAGTTGCGCCCAGACGAGGTGACGGCGATCGAGCCGACCGCCGACGGCGTGGTGGTGCGTCTGGCGGACGGCACACGCCTGGCCGCGCGCAAGGTGCTGCTGGCCACTGGAGTCACCGACGTGCTGCCCGATCTGCCGGGATTCGGCGAGTTCTACGGCACCAGCATCCACCACTGCCCGTATTGTGACGGTTGGGAGAATCGCGACCGCGCCCTGGCGGTCTACGGCCGTCCCGACGAGGCCAGCGGCCTGGCGTTGGACCTGCTGACCTGGAGCCGTGACCTGCTGGTGTGTACCGACGGCGTGCGCCTGACGCCCAAGAGCCGGGCGCGGCTGGCGGCTGCCGGCATCCCGGTGCGAACCGAGAAGATCGATCGGCTCGAGGGCGCGGACGGACGGCTCGCACGGATTGTCTTCGTGCGGGGTCCGGCGGTTGCACGTCAGGCGATGTTCTTCAACACCGGCCAGGGCCAGCGCTCGCCCCTGGCCGGTCAGCTCGGCTGTCGGTTCACGAGCACCGGCCACGTGCGTTGCGATCGCAAGGGGCGGACGGGGGTGCCGAACCTGTTCATCGCCGGCGACGCGAACGGAGACGTGCAGTTCGTCGTGGTCGCGGCCGCGGAAGGCGCCAAGGCCGCGGTCGCGATCAACAAGGAGTTGCAGGAAGACGAGCGTGCGTCGGTCGTGCCGGGGTCCTGACCCAGCTACGGCTGGCGTTGTGCGGCAGCCAGGGCGTCCGCGCCATGAGCCGCCGTTTCGATCTCGTTGCTCGCGGCCGCATCGACGCCAAGGAACGAGGCCAGCCCTGATGGCAGCGCGGTGGCATTCCACATCTGCTCGTAAACGCGCTCGAGGCGCTGACGCGAGACCAGCCGCATCGCGATCCGGTTGGCCAGTTGCTCGGTCTGCAGGTAGGGCCGGTGCGTGTAGATCCAGACGTGGCCGAGCTCGTGGGCCACGACGGCCTCGAGATCATCGGGCTCGAGCGCCCCCAGGAAGCGCGCCTCGATGCTGAGGACGAAACGGCCCGGCGCCTCGCGCCGCGGCTGCACCGAGGCAAGTCGCGCGTTGGTCGCCACGACCACGACGTCGACCGGCGCCGCAATCGCTAGCCGGGTGCGCCCCCGATCCACCAGCTGCTGCACCACCACCGCCGCCGTCCGCTCGTCGTACAGGCGGCCGTGCTGACCCGCAAGCGCTGGAGCCCCGGACCAGCCAGCGATCAACGTCACCAGTGCGACGCACCGCAGCCACGGGGCCCTGCACAACGCGTAACTCTTACCCGGCGTGACGGCATCTGGACGCACGCCGCTGTCGCGCGTGGGCTGTGCGACGTCGCGACTCCCCACGTAACATGCTGCACGCCCGCGAGTTGCACGGCTCAGCGCGAAGCTTCGGCGTTCGAAGATCGAGGCGGAGCCGTCAGGGCGGCTCCGCCTCGCTCACCCCGATCACCGTCGCGGACGCGCATGCACGCGCTGCCCGCCGTCCCGTAGCGACTGGATTCTACCAGCGCCTCCGCCGCACGCAAGCCCGACCGCGCGCCTTATTTCGGCGCCGGGTCCAGCGCCGGGTCCACCGGCGAACCGAAACGCACCGCTGCCACCTTCCATTCGCTGCCCTGGCGTGCACAGAAGAACGTGACGGCCGTCGACAGCAGCCGGCTGCCATCCGGACGCGCCATCGTCATGGCGTAGTCGACGACGCCAAGCGTGGGCGACAAGGCGCGCGCCCGCTGTCGGCTGACCTGCACGGTCGTACCCTTGCCATCGCCCTTGAACCCGGTAGCGAACCAGCCGACCAGTTGGTCGGCATCCGTGGCGATGACCTCGCCCGTCGTGACACGCACATGATCCACCTGCGGGTGGAACAGCGCGCGCATCTGTTCGGCGTCGTTGGCGTTACGCGCCGCCGCCCACTTCGTCACCAGCCCGGCGAGTTGCTGCTCGTCGTTGGCCGATTGCGCGGATCCGCCCGCACAGACGAGCCCTACCATCACGACGGTGGCGATGCCCAGTCTTCGCATGGTCACTCCTTACGCTGGCCGCGCCATCGCGAGCGCCTGGTCTCGCGACAACTCCATCTGGTGAACCTGTTTGGCGTGTTCCTGGGCCTGACGCACCACGTCGTCGTCGTCTCGTCCCTCGATCACTGTTCCGCACGGGCACTGGATTACTTTCTTCATCACCTGACCTCCGTGCGCATCATACGCACGCCAGTTGCCGGGATGTTGCGGCGATGTTGCGGCCACTCGAGCTCGCGCCCGTCCCTGTCGCGCCGAGCGCTCCACGCTGGGGGCTGGGGCTGGGGGCTCTACTACGGTGATCGGCGCCCGGTGCCCCGCGATTCGGTGACTGGCGTTCGACGTTCCCAGCGGCCCTCTGGCTCGCCATCGGCCATCGGCCATCGACGTCACTCCGGCGCTGGGCGGCGGGGCTGGGCGCTCTGCTACTCGGTGACCGGTGTTCGGTCACCGGTGACCGGTGACCACGTGGCGGTCGCTCGATTCGCAACGCACCGAGGCGTGGTGCGCTGCGCGTCAAAAGCGCGTGTCTGATCGAGATCGAGGCTTGACGTCCCCGCGTCACGTTGTAGCCGATCGCGACAACAGCGGGCAGAAGACGTCGCGGTACATAGACTCCGTCCGACGCGCTCGCCACGGCGAGGAACAACGGCGCGCTGGAGGACGCGAGCGCCAATTGCACCTGCTGGTATCGCCCTTGCAATGTAGCGCGACATCCACGTCGTACGAGACATGCGCACTCGCGCATCAACCATTCAAGGAGCTCCCCAGCCATGGCCACACCAGGAACCCTGCACGACGCCTTCATCGACGAACTGCGAGACACCTACAGCGCCGAGAAGCAGATTATCAAGGCCCTGCCGAAGATGGTGAAGGCCGCCACTTCGCCCGACCTCCGGACCGCGTTCCAGAGCCACCTCGAGGAGACGCGCGCCCAGATCGAGAAGCTTGGCCGTGTCTTCGAGAGCATCGGCGAGAAGCCGCGCGCCAAGCACTGCGACGGCATGGCTGGCATCCTCGAGGAAGGTGACGGCGTGATGGGCGAGAACTTCGATGACGCGACGCTCGACGCCTGCCTGATCGCCTCGGCGCAGCGGGTCGAGCATTACGAGATGGCCGCCTACGGGTCGCTGGTCGCATGGGCGCGGGCGATGGGTCACGACGACGCCGCCGGCATCCTTGAGGAGATTCTCGACGAGGAGAAGTCGGCCGACCAGAAGCTTACGGCGCTCGCCGAGGGCGGCATCAACCAGGACGCCGCCGACGCCGCCCACCCGCAGGACGAGGACGACGAAGACGACGCTCCCGTGGCGCCGCCCCGAGCGTCCGCGGGCCGCGCCGCCAAGGCGCCGGCGCCGGTCCCCAGCCGGGCTGCGTTTAAGCCGACGGCCAAGAAGACCAGCCGCGCTGGCGCGCGCGGCCGTTAGACAGTTCTGTGGGGGCAGGGGGCGCTCCGGCGCGCCCTCTGCCGTGTGCGCGCGGCACCCGGTACCTCCAGAATCAACCAGCCCAGTCGTCATGGCCGCACCAGTGCTCAGGATCCGTCTCCTGCTCGGCCTGTGGCTGACCATCCTCGCAGGTTGCGCCGCCAACGGCCCACTGTCCAGACTGGCGCGGCAGCCCTCTCCCTACGAGCAGTACATCGACTCGTTGCAACAGTCGGGACTCGAGCAGACCGCGCTCGGCCAGGACTGGCTACGGGCCGGCGACGCGGCGCTGGCGCGACCGATCCCTGCCTCACTGCCCTTCCGTGAAACCGGCTATTTCGCGCCGGACACACCAACCGCCACGGCCTGGCGGGTCGAGGTGCGCCGCGGTCGGACGCTCGCCATCGAGGTCTCGTTCGACACCGCCGTGCCTGGCCGGCTGTTCGTGGACGTGTTCCGCACCACGTCCGAGGCGACGCTGCAGCGGGTCACGTCGCTGCCGCTCGACACGCACACCCTGACCCTGCTTGCCGATCAGGACACCACCTACGTCGTGCGCGTCCAGCCTGAGTTGCTGCGTGGCGGCCGATACACCCTGGTCGAGCGCACCACTTCTTCGCTGCGCTTTCCGGTGTCGGGCCTGACGGCGCGGGCAGTCCAGAGCCTGTTCGGCGCCACCCGGGATGCGGGCACCCGCGAGCACGAGGGCGTGGACATCTTCGCGCCGCGCGGCACGCCGGTCGTCGCGGTCGTCGATGGCGTGGCGCAGCCGGCTACCAACGGCCTCGGCGGCAACGTCGTCTGGCTGACGCCGAACACGCGCAACGGCACCTACTACTACGCTCATCTCGAACGCTGGGCATTCGATGACTCGACGCCGGTGCGCGCCGGCGACGTGGTCGGCTACGTCGGCAACACGGGCAATGCCCGCAGCACCGCCCCGCACCTGCATTTCGGCGTGTACGCGGGCGGCGCGATCGACCCGTGGCCGTTTCTGCAGCCCGACGACGAACGGCCGCCCGAGCCGCGCGGCGACCTGACCTCGCTCGGCCAGCTGGTCAGGGTCTTGCCACGCACCACGCCGCTGCGCGCGGGTCCTGACGCCCCCCTCGCCGCCGGGGCGGGCCTGGCG
>JACDAO010000337.1 GCA_013695405.1 Acidobacteriota bacterium
CCTGCTGTCGACGGGCGGCAAGTGCCGGGTCGCGGTGGAACCACTGGTCCCCTGCCGCCGGGGCACCACCGACGAAAGCGCCGGCAGCTTCTTTCGTCGTCGATTCGGCGTCGAGGCAGCCAGCTGCATCGCCCAGCCGCTGCTCGGCGGTATTCACGCCGGCGACCTCGACCGGCTGTCGGCGAGTTCGGTGTTTCCGCAACTGGTCGACCTCGAGCGCCGTGGCCGCAGCGTGCTGCTGGGATTGCGTCGTCACGCAGCGCGGCCGGCGGCCGGTGGCGCGTTCCGCAGCTTCCCCTCCGGCATGACCACCCTGACCGGGGCGATGGTCGCGCAGTTGCCACCCGGCACGGTTCGGCTCGGCACCCTGATCACGACGATGACGCGGCACGGGGACCGGTGGCGCGTGCGCAGCGCCGACGGCAGCACGCACGACGCCGACCTGGTGGTGGTCGCTGTACCGGCCCACGTGGCGGCTGAGGTCCTGCCGGCAGTCAGTCCGGACGTGGCCGCGTCGTGCGGAATGATCCGCTACGTTTCCAGTGCCGCGGCCCTGCTGGTCTACCGCGCCAGGGATATCGCCCGCCCCTTAAGCGGCAGCGGCTATGTGACCGGGCCCGCCAGGCGCCCGGATCCGGTGATGGCGACCAGCTGGCTGACCGGCAAGTGGGACGGCCGCGCCCCGCACGGCTTCACGGTGCTGCGAGGGTTCTTCGGCGGCGACCGCGACGAGGGGTCCGCGTCCTTGCCCGACGACACCCTGATCGCCCTCGCGCACGACAGCTGGGCGCATCGGTTCGGCATCGTCGGCCGTCCGGTGCTGGCGCGGACGGTGCGCTGGGTCAAGGGCAGCCCGCAGCACGAGGTCGGGCACCTTGCCCGGATCCGCGAGATCGACGCGCGACTCGGCGCCCTGTCAGGGGTGGCCGTGGCCGGGAGCGGCTTCAGAGCGGTGGGAATCCCGGACGTCATCACTGACGCACGCAGCACAGCCAGGGACCTGCTCGATCGCTGGCGCGCACGATAAGATGCGGGCCGCATGCGCATCCGCCCAGTCCACCTCCTCGCCCCGACCCTTCTTGGCGTCCTCGCGCTCACGGCGTGCTCGACTCCTGCGACGTCCACCGGCCCCGGCGACCCTGCGCCGAGTGCGCCCGCGACCGTCGCGCCCCAACCGGCCCCCGCCGTCGCGGCGCTGCCCCTTCTGACCGCCGATTTGAGCGCCCTGCTGGCGAAAATCCGCGCCGACGATAAAGGCCAGCTGGCAATCTCGGAGGAGGATGGCCGGTTCCTGCGTCTCCTGGCGGTGTTGCGCGGCGCCCGGAGGGGCGTCGAAATCGGCGGCGCCAGCGGGTACAGCGCAATCTGGCTCGGTTTGGCGATGCGCGAGACGGGGGGCCATCTGACCACCATCGAGTACGACCCGGCGCGGGCCAAGGAGCTCGCTGCCAACATCAAGGCCGCGGGATTGACCGACGTCGTCACGGTCGTTGCCGGCGATGCCTTCAAGGCCGTGCCTGCTATCGGTGGCACGTTCGACTTCGTCTTCATCGACGCGTGGAAGCCCGACTACCAGAAGTATTTCGAGATGACCTTCCCGCGGCTGGAACGCAACGGGGTGATCGTCGCGCACAACGTCATCAACAAGGGCGGTGACATGAAGGACTTCCTGCAGACGGTGACGACGCGGGCTGACCTGCTCACCTCGATCGTCGCGCCCGGCAGCGAGGGCGTCTCGATCAGCATCAAGCGCTGAGGGCGTTGTGGCCGACATCCACCTGATTGGCGTGCCGCTCGACCTTGGCGGTGGCCGCCGGGGCGTGGACATGGGCCCGTCGGCGCTGCGCATCGCCGGCATCGCCGACCGCCTCGTCGCGCTCGGCCATCGCGTCAGCGATGGCGGCGACCTGTCGACGCCTACCCCCGAGACGCGCGCGGAAGGCGACCCGAAGAAGCGCTACGTCCGCGACATCCAGGGCGTCTGCGATGCGCTGTATGAACGGCTGCTCGCGGCGCTGGCGGCCGGTGCGTTGCCGGTGGTGATGGGCGGCGACCACAGCCTCGCCGCCGGCTCGGTCGCCGCATCGGCGGCGTTCATGCGACGGCAGCAGATGGCCCTCGGGCTGATCTGGGTCGACGCGCACGGCGACATGAACACGCCGGCGACGACGTCTTCTG
Source organism: Acidobacteriota bacterium (assembly GCA_013695405.1). Lineage (GTDB taxonomy): Bacteria > Acidobacteriota > Vicinamibacteria > Vicinamibacterales > Vicinamibacteraceae > Luteitalea. The sequence continues at coordinate 2,179 of JACDAO010000337.1, forward strand.
GCAACGTCCACGGTATGCCGCTGGCGGCCCTGCTCGGCGAGGGCCCGAGCGAGCTGGCGATGATCGGCGGATACGAGCCGAAGGTCGCCCCGCAGCACACCGTGCTGGTGGGCGTGCGCAACCTCGACCACCGCGAGAAGGACGAAGTGCGCGCGTCCGGGATCCACGTCTTCACCATGAAAGACATCGACCGGCAGGGGGCCGCGTCGATCATGGAGCAGGCCCTGGACCTGGCCGGGCGCGGTACCGGCGGCGTCCATCTCTCGTTCGACCTGGACGCCTGCGATCCGTCGATCGCGCCGGGGGTCGGCACGCCGGTGCGTGGCGGCCTGAACTATCGCGAAGCCCACCTGATGATGGAGACGGTCGCGGATGCGCACCGCCTGGTTGCGCTCGATCTGGTCGAAGTCAATCCGGTGCTGGACTCGCAGAACAGCACCGCGGTGCTGGGCGCCGAACTCGCCGCGTCGGCGCTCGGATTGCGCATCCTCTGAGTCGCCCGGTCGCGTGGACTGCACACGCCACTGCTATAGTGACCGATGGCCTGCCTGTCGGCAGGCGCGGCTGCCAGGAATCGACTGGCGCCGGTGTTCCCCAGGAGGACTCTCGATGCGTCGTGCGCTGTTTGCCTTCGCGGCCGTTTGCGCCGTGACCACCGCTTCCCTCGCCCTCCCACCCGTCGCCGCTGCACAGAAGGTGGTCTCGACCACGCCGGGCAAGGGCGGTAGCCCGCATGAGACTGTCGAGTACAAGGTCGGCGCCGCCACGGTGACGCTGGTGTACGGCCGCCCGTATCTCAAGGGCCGCGGCCTGGACACCCTCGCGCCCGTCGGCAAGGTCTGGCGCACCGGCGCGGACGAAGCGACCACCTTGAAGACGGATCAGGCCCTGAAGATCGGGTCGCTCGCGGTACCTGCGGGCACCTACACGCTCTACACGCTGCCGGCAGCCTCGGGCTGGCAGCTGATTGTCAACAAGCAGACCGGCCAGTGGGGCACGGTCTACCAGGAAGGCATGGATCTTGGCCGCGTGCCGATGACTGCCGGCACGCTGCCGTCTCCGGCCGAGCAGCTGACCGTGGCCATCGTCGGCCAGAACCTCGAGGTGCACTGGGGCACCGTGAAGCAGTCGGTCCCGATCGCCGCCGCACCCTGATCGCCTCCAGCGATTCGTGTGACCCAGGGAGGGGCCCAGGCGAGGCGCCTGTGGCCCGTCACCGCACGACTGGCGGCGGTACACGGCCGACGTCGTGGGCGGTCTTGAGCAGGAAGGCGATCACTTCGGCGACCGCCCGATACAGCTCCGGTGGAATCGCGGACTCGGGCGGGAGTCGCGTCAGCAGGCGCACCAGATCCGGGCTCTCGTGTACCGGGATGCCGTGTTCGCGGGCCAGCCTGATGATCTGTTCGGCGATGAACCCCTCACCGGTCGCCACCACGTCGGGCGCGACCATCTGCCCGGCCACATACCGCAGCGCCGCAGCCTGCCGCCGTCCCGTGGGAGCGTTCGTCATGCCTGCAGGTTCACGATGCTGCCGTCGGCCGGCAGGTCGGGGAGTGCGTCAGGGGCGCTGACCCGCACCGGGTCGACCACCACCCGCGTCAGGACGTGCGAAAACCCCGCCTCGCCGAGGACGTGGCCGAACTCGCCAGCGCGGGCCTCGATTGCATCGGCCACGCTGCTCTGCGCCACCACGAACTCGGCGCGGAGGTGCCCGCCGCCCACGCCGATCTGCACCCGCACGGCGCCGAGCCCCTCGAATGCCAGAT
>JACDAO010000356.1 GCA_013695405.1 Acidobacteriota bacterium
GCGCTCGCAATCGAGAACGCGCGACTCTTCGAACATGAGCACGCGCGACGGCGCCAACTCGAGGCCGTGCGCGACGTGACCGCGCAGTTGTCCAGCACGACGGACCTGGCTACGCTCCTGGAGCTCATCAGCCGGCTGGTGAGCGAACTGCTCGGGGTCGGATCGGTGGCGGTCTGCCTCTGGGACGAGGCCGGCGCGACGCTGGCGCCACGAGCCTGGCACGGGTTCGGCGACTGGCTCGGCGACTTGCGCATCGGGCTGGGGGAGGGGGTGGCCGGCACGATCGCGCAGCGCCGCGCCGGCCTCGTCGTGAACGACTATCGCGGCCTCCCGTATGCCCAGCCGATGATCCTCGCACGGCATGGGACCAGGGCCGTCATGGGCGAGCCGCTGCTCTACGAAGGCGAGCTCCGGGGCGTGATCATGGCGTCGATTCAGGACGAGGAGCGGACATTCGGCGAGGAGGACCGGCAGCTCCTGGCGCTCTTCGCCGCCCAGGCGGTGATCGCGATCGAGCACGCCGGACTGCACGATGCGCGGGCCCGGGCGCTCGCGGAGGCCCAGGCGGCGCGGCGGCGCGCCGACTTCCTGGCCAAGGCCAGCGCGGCCCTCGCGACGTCGCTGGAGTACGAAGCTACGCTCCAAGAGGTCGCCCGGCTGGCCGTGCCGACGATGGGTGACTGGTGCACCGTCTACATGCGCAAGCAGGACGGGGCAGTCCAGCGGGTCGCGGTCGCATACGCGGACACGGCCAAGGCGCCGCTCGCCGAGGCCCTCCGCCGCTACCCACCCACCCCGGTCTCGCCGCGCAGCAGCATCGCCGAGGTCATCCTGACGGGACGGACGGTGCTGAACCTCGAGATCCCCGACCGCTATGTCGTGGCCATCGCTCAAGATGCCGAGCACCTGGAGATCATGCGCCGACTGGACTTCCGCTCCTCGATGACGGTGGCACTCGGCGCGCGCGGGACGGTATTCGGGGCCGTCGCCTTCTTCTCGTGCGACCCCGCGCGCCGCTATGACGGGGGCGACGTGGCGGTGGCCGAGGACCTCGCCAGACGGGCGGGCCAAGCAATCGACAACGCCCGGCTGTACCGCGACGCGCAGCAGGCGATCCGGGCCCGCGACGAGTTCCTGTCAGTGGTCGCGCACGAGCTGCGGACCCCGATCACCAGCCTGCTCGGCTTCGCCCAGCTCGCGTGCCGGCAGCTCGACGGCACCGATCCCCCAAACCCGCTCGTGGCCGAGCGGACGCTGGGGGCGATTGACCGCCAGTCGGCGCGGCTCGCGGCCCTGGTGACCCGCCTGCTCGACGTGTCGCGCCTCGACACCGGCCGCCTCGTCTTGGAGCGCCAGCCGCTCGACCTCGTGGCGCTCGTGCGGGGGGTAGTGGACGGGGCACGCGTGCGCACCCGGCGCCACAACCTCGTCCTGGAGGCGCCCGACCGCCTCGTCGCGACGGTGGATGCGGTGCGCATCGAGCAGGTGCTGACCAACCTCGTCGAGAACGCCATCAAGTACAGCCCGGACGGCGGGCCGATCGACGTGTCGGTGCGCAAGGCACCACCGGGCGGGGCCGAGGTGGCGGTCCAAGACGGCGGGGTCGGCATCCCGCCCGAGCGGCGCGCCCGAGTCTTCGACCGCTACTACCGCGCCCACGGCGACGAGCAAGCAAGCGGGATGGGCCTCGGTCTCTACATCAGCCGCAAGATCGTCCAGCGCCACGGCGGCGAGTTGCGGGCGGAATTCCCGGAGGACGGCGGCACCCGCTTCATCGTCACGCTCGGTGCAGATGGCGGGGAACCGGCAACGGACGGCTCGCCACGCTGAATGCTGCGCCGCGTCGAGCTTCGCATGACCCATGTCGAATCCTTGGGCACGCGGAGTGCCCAAGGTATTCATACATATGTGAGGCACTGTCCTCGTCGGCGGTCCGGATGGGTGTGCTTCGTGCAGTCGAGCGGCTGTTCCGCCGGCGGAACGTGCGACGGAAGGCTTCGCCGCTTGGCAGGTTCGCGACGTAGGCATCCGGACGCCTCCCGGGGGGCATGGCTCGTGCGTTTCTCGACGGCCGGTGGGAGGGCGCGAGATGAAGATGGGGGACGATGTGCAGGTTGCGGCGACGCGGGAGATCGGGGCGGTCCACAAGATCGACGAGTTCGGCGTCACCAGCCTGTACTGGCTGTCGATGGCGGCGCGTGGCCGGTCTTGCGCCCCAATCGACCTTGACGGTCCGTTCACAAGCGACGAGCTGCGCACCGGCCGATCCCGCCGCTGAGCGCCCCCCGCTCACGCCGCGCCGGCGTCACCGTAGCCGTTCTTCCGGGCCACGACCTGATCCCAGCGACGGAAGTTCCACTCGCGCCACCGGCACGCGAGCGCGGTGGCAAGCATCAGGTCGTCGTGGATGCTCGGAGAGGTCTACCGATGCCCCGCCTCGGATGGGCTACCCTTCCGGTG
>JACDAO010000374.1 GCA_013695405.1 Acidobacteriota bacterium
CGGCAGATCGATGCCGGTCCGGATCGGAAGTGGCGCTCGTCCAGCGGCGACCGCCACCAGATCGGCTTCAGCCTCGACGCCGAGCACGTGGGTCGCGCCGTGATCGCGCAGCCAGCGTTCGTTGAGCGGCGCGTACAAGCCAAAGACGACCCTGGTCGCGTCGGGACGGGCATCGCGGAGCCGCGCCAGCAGCGGGCCCGCCAGGCGCGTCGCGGTGTGCATCGGCACATGGACCGCGAAGAGGGTTGCCGCATCGCGCCAAAGCTCGGGCAGGGGTCCGCGCGACAAATCGACGGTGTGGACCACGTGACCCGCGGTCCGCAGCCAGGCCGCTGCAGAGGCGACACCGAACGCTGGCCGGCCGAGTTCGTACGTCGAGAGCAGTACCACCACGCTCGGAGTCTATCAGCCACCCTGCGCTACAATCCGGCTCGTTGAGCGTGCCTCCTCCGTCGTCCTCTGCGCCTGTCGCCGCGCCGCGCGTGCTGGTCACTGGCGGCTCTGGTTTCCTCGGCATCAACCTGTTGCGGTACCTGCACGCGCGCGGGTACGGCCTGACCTCGCTGGACATCGCGCCGTTCGGCTATCCGGACATGGCTGCGCACGTGCGCGTGATCGACGGCGACATCCGGCGCCGGCCCGACGTCGACACGGCGATGGCCGGGTGCCGGTACGTCGTGCATTGCGCCGCGGCCCTGCCGCTCTACCCGCCCGCGGACATCCACAGCACCGACGTGGTCGGCACACAGGTGGTGCTCGAGGCGGCGCTGGCGCACGGCGTGACGCGCGTCGTGCACATCTCGTCGACGGCGGTGTACGGCATTCCCGACCATCATCCCTTGCGCGAGGACGATCGGCTGCACGGGGTCGGTCCGTACGGCATCGCCAAGGTGGAAGCGGAAGCGGTTGCCAACCGGTTCCGCGGGCGGGGCCTGGTCGTGCCGGTGTTGCGACCCAAGTCGTTCATCGGACCGGAGCGGCTCGGGGTCTTCGCGTTGCTCTACGACTGGGCGCTCGATGGCCGGCACTTCCCGATGATCGGCAATGGCCACAACCGCTACCAGCTGCTCGACGTCGAGGATCTGTGCGAGGCGATCGTCCGCTGCCTCACCCTGCCGGACGCCGCGGTCGACCACACCTTCAACATCGGCGCCAGGGACTTCCTGACGATGCGCGAGGACTATCAGGTGGTGCTCGATCGCGCCGGTCGGGGCCGCCGCATCCTCGGCTTCCCCGCCACCCCGGTGATCCTCGGGCTCCGACTGCTCGAGGCGCTCGGGGTGTCGCCGCTGTACAAGTGGGTCTACGAGACCGCCTCGAAGGACTCGTTCGTGGCAATTGACAAGGCCGAGCGGCAGCTCGGGTTCACGCCGAAGTTCTCCAATCGCGATGCCCTGCTCCGCAACTTCGAGTGGTACATCGCCCACCGGGATCAGTTCGCCGAGGCGTCGGGGATCTCCCACCGCGTGCCCTGGAAGCAGGGCGCGCTCGGACTCATCAAGCGTCTGTTCTGACAGACGGAGGACACATCACATGCCGATCCTGACCATCGACGACGTGGGCACCTACACCGTGCCGGACGACCAGCGCCTGGTGCTGGCCATCGAGCAGCAGGGCGTGGACATCCTGCACGCCTGCGGCGGCAACGCCCGCTGCACCACCTGCCGGGTCGAGTTCCTGGCTGGCGAGCCCTCGGCGATGACCAGAGCCGAGAAGGACAAGCTGCAGGAGCGCGGCCTGACGGGCGTGCGCCTGGCCTGCCAGATCCGCTGCGATCACGACATGACCGTGCGCGCGATCAGCCGCCTCGCAGGATCCGGCCGCGCCGACGCCGGTCCGCCGCCCGCCGCCGAGATCCAGCCACCGCCGGAGTGGGTGTAGCCATGCTGATGCGTGATGCGTGATGCTTGGGGCGTGGGGCTTCGGGCTGGCGGCGTGCGTAGCTGCCCAGACGGCTGGTCCTGCCATGTCCGCCGGGCGGGCAGGTCACTCTTGCGGCCCGACGCTTTCCACGAGCGTGGCAAACCGTCGACCCATCGCTTCTGGAAAGGCCGCCGCCGTATCCCCCCTCACTTGACCCCGTGCATCAGGCGATTGAGCAGCGGCGCCACGAGCAGCAGGATCCCCCCGGAGATCACCAGCGCCCAGAAGCCGAACGTGTAGCCCCCCAGGGCCGAGGCGGTCGTCATGCCAGTCTCGCCGCTGACGTAGCCGGCGAAGATGCCTGACAGGTTGTTGCCGATCCCCGTCGACAGGAACCACCCGCCCATCCCGAAGCCCACCAGGCGCACGGGCGCCAGCTTGGTCACCATCGAGAGCCCGATCGGCGAGAGGCACAACTCGCCCACCGACTGGATCACGTAGACCATGAACAGCGTCCAGAACGGGATGGTGCCCGCCTCGCTCACCAGACTGGACAGCGCGAACATCAGCAGCAGGAACGCCAGGCCGTTGAAGACCAGACCGAGCCCGAACTTCTGCGGAATCGACGGGTTCGCTCGCCCCAGCGCCACCCAGATCCACGCCACCACCGGCGCGAGCGAGATGATGGCAATCGAGTTGACTGACTGGAACCACGCCACCGGGAACACGAAGCTGCCGAAGTCGCGGTTGACGATCTTGTCGGCCAGGAAGGTGAACGAGCTGCCCGCCTGCTCGAAAAACATCCAGAACGTGACGTTGAACGCGAAGATGATCAGCATTGCCACCGTCTTGTCGCGGGCCACTGGGCCGCTACGCACGCCCTCGGCCAGCAGCAGCACGCACAGCGCGACGAACATCGCCGTGAGCACGTACTGCAGCGCCGTGGCGCCGAGCTGCGCCAGCAGCACCCATGTCGCGGGGATGGCGATCAGGCAGCCCAGGGCGACGTACCCCACGTTCTGCACACCCGCCCGCTCGGGCGGCGGCAGGCCGATGCCCTCGAGTTGCCGGCGGCCGAACCAGAACCACACCAGGCTCACCAGCATGCCGACGCCGGAGGCGATGAACACGTACTTATAGGCGGGCATGACACTGGTGCCGAACACCTGCTCGGCCAGCCAGCCGGTGAGGATCGGCGCGAGGAACGCGCCGGCGTTGATGCCCATGTAGAAGATCGTGAATCCCGAATCGCGGCGCCCGTCGGCCTGGGTGTACAGCTTGCCGACCATCGTCGAGATGTTGGGCTTGAAGAGCCCGTTGCCGACGATGATGGTGGCCAGCCCGAACTCGAACATGCGCAGGTCGGGCATCGCAATGGCAAAGAGCCCGGCCGCCATGATCACGGCGCCGAGCAGGATCGACCGCTGGTAGCCGAGGATCTTGTCGGCCACGTAGCCGCCGAAGATCGCCGCCGCGTACACCAGCGCGAGGTATGCGCCGTACGTGCGGCTGGCGGGCTCCTCGCCCGAGGGCGAACCGCCGTGGAACTGGGCCACGATGTAGAGCACCAGCGCCCACCGGATGCCGTAGAACGCGAACCGTTCCCAGAACTCGGTCATGAACAGCATCCACAGCGGTCGTGGATGCCCCAGCACCTGATCGAAGGCCGGGATGGGCGCCTCTGGCGGACTCGTGCGCGTGTCAGCGCTCATGAGAGACTCCTTGGGTGCGGCCCGCAGGCGCCGAAGAGGGCCCGCGCGATTCGCGACATCGCGACCACACATAGCACAGGTGCGCGGCCGCGCCGCGGCCTAGAATGAAGCGCATGCCCGTGCCGCAGGTGTCCGCTCCGGACTCGCAGGGTCCACTCCGACGCGATGTGCGCCTGCTCGGCGCCCTGCTCGGCCACGTGATCCGCGAGCAGGAAGGACAGGCCCTCTACGACGTCGAGGAGCGGGTCCGGCAAACCTCGCGCGCGGGCGATTTCGCGGCCGTCCAGGCGATCGTGTCGGCGTTGCCGGTCGACGAGCAGGGGCGGCTGGTGCGGGCGTTCTCGCTCTACTTCCAGCTCGCCAATCTCGCCGAACAGCATCACCGCATCCGTCGTCGACGGCAGTACGCGGTCGAGCAGCGGGTCGCGGCCGAGTCGCTGGATGCCGCGTTCGCGGAGTTGAAGGCGGCCGGCATCTCCGACGATCAGCTGCGCGAGGCGTCGAGACGGATTTCGCTCGAACTGGTGCTCACCGCCCATCCGACCGAGGCGACCCGGCGCACCGTGCTGACCGCGCAACTGCAGATCAGCGAGTTGCTCCACCGGCTCGACGACCCGCATCTGGCCCCGGCCGGGCAGCGCGACATCGAAGACGCGCTCGCCGAGCAGATCACCACGTTGTGGCAGACCGACGAGACCCGCGCCAAGCGGCCGCGCGTGGTCGACGAGATTCGCCACGGGCTGTGGTTCTTCGAGCAGAGCCTGTTCGAGGTGGCGCCGGCGCTGGTTGGCGACTACCGGCGCCGGATTCCGAATGCCGCCCTGCCACTGCGCTTCGGCAGCTGGATTGGCGGCGACCAGGACGGCAATCCGAATGCCGGCCCGGCCACGCTCCGCGCCGCGGCCGACCGGGCCCGGCAGCTGGTGCTCCTCCGGTACGCCGACGAGG
>JACDAO010000552.1 GCA_013695405.1 Acidobacteriota bacterium
GGTCGGCGACACCAGGCCCATCAGCAGCTTGAGGGTGGTGCTCTTGCCGGCGCCGTTCGGCCCGAGGCAGCCGAACACCTCGCCGGGTGCGACGGTGAAGCTGAGGGCGTCAAGCGCCCGATAGGGACGGGGCCGCCAGAAGCCGACGGGGTAGTCCTTGGTCAGCAGGGCGACGACGATTACCGGGTCAGGCATGGGCCGCTTCGGCCGGGCCACCGCCCCGGCGCACGAGCAATCGGCACCGGACCGCGGTCACTGCACCGGTACAGGTGCGGCGGTCTTGCTCAGCTCGTATTCGATGAGGTAGTCGAATATGCGTGGGGCCATGCCACCGGCGATGCGCGCCCCGTTGATGAAGAAGGTCGGCGTGGACGACACCCCGAGGCTGGCGCCGAGCGCTGCGTCGCTCTTGACAAGCGCGAGCACCTGCGGGTAGCGCGCGTCGAAGTCGGACAGCCCCGCGACTTCCTGCAGCCCTTCCTTGACGATGCTCGCGGTGAGCGACGTCTGGCGGGCAAACAGCCAGTCCTCGAGTGCGTCGCTCTTGCCGGCGCCGCGGGCCATCCGCACGGCCGCGGCGGCCTCGCACGAGGCCTGATGCGATCCGGTCGGCGTGCTGGCGTTGCACTCGCCCTCGAGCGGGAAGTCGCGTGTCAGAAACTGCACCTTGCCAGGCGCCTGCTGCGCCCACTTGGCCTTGATCGGCTTGTAGAGGTCGAAGGTCTGCCGGCACGGCGGACACATGTAGTCGTTGAACTTGACCACGACCACCGAAGCCCCGGGCGCGTCGGCCGGGACGATCAGGCGTGGCAGTTGATCGAAGGAGGCGCGGATCTGCGCCTTCTGGTCGTCGGTCAGCGGTGGCTCGGCGTCGACCTGCGCCGCCGTCTGGCTGGCGCGCTCGGCCGGCGTCTGCACGGCCGCGGTCGAATCGGCCGGGAACCAGGCGGCCGACGTCGCGGTTGCGCCGATCACGAGGACGCAGAGGACGAGGGCGGCCGGACTGCCGCTCAAGCGTCGCAGGTCGCGGGACAGCCGGCTGGGCAGGTCGATCATGGGAACGGATGCTGCGGCTCCGGCGATGAAGAACAGGCCGACGACGGCCGCATAGGTCGCCAGGCACAGCAGGCACAAGGTGCCCAGCACGAAGATCGTCGCCCACGCCAGGTAGATCACGAACGCCAGGCCCACCAGCGCCACCACCAGCAGGTAGCTGGCCAGCGCGTCCAGGCGACGACCGAGCAGCAGCAAGCCGAGCACGCCGGCAAAGTAGCCGGTACCGAGGACCGAGACCGGGACGCCCAACAGGCGTCCGTACACGCTCTGGTAGGCCTGGGTGCAGCTCAGCGTGGCGTTGACGTCACAGAAGCTCTCGTACCCGGGCGCAACGGCCAGCTGGTAGTGCACGTAGGCGGCTGCCACCGAGGCGATCAGCCCGAGCAGCGCACAGGCGAGGGCAGCAGTGAAGGCACGCGACGACATGGGACCGGCCGATCCTAGCACGGCCGACAAACCGTTCTAGCCCCCGCCGTAGGGTCCGATCGTGCCGCCGGCAGCAAACGGCTCGGGCGGGGCCGTGCCCGCCGAGTTCTCCCAGAGCATGCCGCCCTGGTTGATCGCCAGGCCGAGCGTTCCGGTCTCGACGGTCAATGGCTCGGCCGCAAAGTAGTAGCCGGTCTGGGTCGGCTGCGCGGTGCAGTCGGCCGGCGACGCCAGCGAGCCAGACGAGGGCCCGAGCGCGAAGCGATAGCCGCTCTTCGGGGTGAGGTCGAGGTCGGCCGAGCCGAAGCGCTCGGTGACCAGAGTGGTCAGTGACAGGGTGTAGAAGCCGTTGCCGCAGGTCGAGGAGAACGAGCTCTGCGCCGCGTTCAGCGCGCGCAGCGAGCCGACCGCCGAGGCCTGGTTGGCGGCCGCCTTGGCCGCCAGGAGGAACGGCGCGGTGAGGGCCGCCAGCACCCCGATCAGCATGACGACAATCAGAAGTTCGATGAGAGTGAATCCACGGCTCGATGACACGTTGGCGCTCCTTGTCCCGACGAGATAGCAAGACCAGTGCCGCCGGGATCGGCTGCGTGCGGTCAGGACCGCCCGCACGCCATGTCGGAACGCGTCAGCGATCGTTGACAAATAAAAAACCCCGGGGTTAGCCCCCGGGGTTTTCTCTTGTCCGAGTGGAGTGGTTACTGAATGGGGCCAATCGGGCCGGCGGAGACAAACGGCTCCGGCGGGGCCGCGGCGCCGGTCGCATCCTGGAACACCGTGCCGCCCTGGTTGGTGGCGAAGGCGCGGACGCCCGTGGAGTCCAGCGTCACCGGCACGGCGGTCGCGTAGTAGGCGGTCTGGCTGGCGGTGCCGTTGCAGTCGTCCGGACCGGCGTCGGCGCCGAGGCCTGCCGCCATCGTCACCATGTAGCCGCTCTTCTGCACCGGGCCAGCGACCGTCAGGTCCTGCGAGAGGAAGGGCTGGGTGCCGGTGCCGCAGGCGATCCCGAGCGTGGGCAGGTCGAGGGCGAAGCCGCCGCCAGCCGCCGACGCCGCGTAGGTCGCCTGGCCGCTGTTGATGGCGCGCATCGAGCCGATCGCCGAGGCTTCGTTACCCGACATGCGGGCGCGCAGCAGGCCCGGGATGGCAATCGCCGCGATGATGCCGATGATGGCGACCACGATCAGCAGTTCGATGAGCGTGAAACCCTTGTTGTTGCGAATCTTCATGATGTCCTTCTCCTCTGAGCGTCCTGTGATGGCCGGTGACCGGATGGTCTGGAGCCGCGCCCGGCGGCCCCGAATTCCTTGGCCTTTCCTACAGCAAGCGGGGTGCCATCCGGACAGCAGGCGAGATGTCGCGCGGAAACGCGGGAAATACGGCATTCTGACGCAGAACGCGGGTCGCTGGCCGGTCGCGGCGATGCCCGAAGTGCCGGCGCGCTGACGATTCCTGTCAGCACCGACAACCAACGGTACCCCCCGGTGCCAGTAGTTGTCAGTCGCCCTCGATCCGACGGCGTCGCTGCGGCGACAACGCGGCAGTTCGCGTCGCCCGGGCGACCCCCACCGACCACAAATGCAAACGGCGGCTCGCGCCGCCATGT
>JACDAO010000415.1 GCA_013695405.1 Acidobacteriota bacterium
GCAGCGGGCCGCCTGCGAGGTGATTGCCACGATCGGCGAGCGCATCGTCCGCGAGGCGATCGACGACGCGACCCTGCTGGCCGACTTCGGGCTGACGGACGAGGAGCGGGCATTGGTCGCGATCGACCCCGGCTACCAGTACGCCAGCACCGCCAGCCGGCTCGACTCCTTCCTGCTGCCCGACTCGCTGCAGTTCGCTGAATACAACGCCGAGTCGCCGGCCGGCTTCGCTTACACCGAAGTGCTCGGCGAGGTGTTCGCGGGCCTGCCGATCATGGACGCCTTCCGCGCGCACTTCGTGGTCGAGTCGTTCGCGATGATCGACGCGCTGCTCGCCGCGCTGCTGGCCAGCTATCGCGACTGGGGCGGCACCGCCGCGCCGCCACGCATCGTCATCACCGACTTCACCGGGGTGCCGACCTGGAGCGAGTTCGAGATCCTCGCGGAGCGCTTCACCCGCGCCGGGGTGCCGACGGTGGTCTGCGACCCGCGTGACCTCGAGATCCACGCCGGCCGCCTGATCGCCGGTGGCGCGCCCGTCGATCTGGTCTACCGGCGTGCGCTGATCAACGACATCGTCGCCAGACCCGACGACACACGGGTGCTGGTGCAGGCCTACCGCGACCGGCTGGCCTGCGTCGCCAACACCTTTCGCTGCAAGATTCCGCACAAGAAGTCGTTCTTCGCGGTGCTCACCGACGAGGCTCACACCCACCGCTTCAGCGCCGCCGAGCAGGCGGTGATTCGCGCCCACGTGCCGTGGACGCGCGTGGTGGCCGAGCGCCGCACCCGGACCAGCGACGGCCGTGACGTCGACCTGCCGCCGTTCGTCCGCGATCATCGCGAGCGCCTGGTGCTCAAGCCGACCGACGACTTCGGCGGCCACGGAGTCACGCTCGGGTGGGAGTCGAGCGAGGCCGCCTGGGACTCGGCGTGGCGCACGGCTGTGGCCGCGCCAGCAGGCAGCTGGGTGTTGCAGGAGCGGATCCGGATTCGCCGCGAGCCGTTCCCGATGGTCGAGCACGACCCGCACCGGGTGACCACTCGCGACATGCTGGTCGACTGCGCGCCGTACCTGTTCCGCGGACGGGTGACCGGTTTCCTCACCCGGCTGAGCAGCTCGGGGCTCGCCAACGTCACCAGCGGTGGCGGCCAAGTGCCCGCCTTCCGAATCTCACCTCGCGCGTGACGCCGCGCATCACTCCTCTGTCGGCGAGGTCGCGGGCTGGTCGCGGTCGCGCTCCTGCCTGAGCGCCGCCGCGCCCAGGTAGCCGCCCATGCCCATCGAGTCGACTGCGCTGCTGGGAATCACCATCAGCGCGCCACGCTCCTTGAAGCCCTCGTACAGCATGTTCATGGCTCGCAGCTGCAGCGCCACCGGATCGTCGTGATACGACCTGGCCGCCTGGCTGAACGACTGGGCGATTTCGAGTTCGGCCTGCCCGAGGATGATCCGCGCCTGCTTCTCGCGCATCGCCTGGGCCTCGCGTGACATGGCGTCCTGCAACGCGCCCGGAATGACGATGTCGCGCATCTCGACCGACGACACGGTGACACCCCAGGGATTGGAGCGGTGGTCGATCAGGCGCTGCAACTCCGCCTCGATCTGCTCGCGGCCGCGCAGCAGGTCGGTCAGGGTGGTGCGACCGATGATGTCGCGCAGCGCCGTCTGGGCCGCCCAGCTCACCGCCTGGGGGTAGTCCTGCACCTCGAGGGCGGCCTTCTGCGGGTCGTGGACCAACCAGAACAGCACCGCGTCGACGTTGACCGGCACGGTGTCGGAGGTCAGCGTCTGCTCGGCGGCGAAGCTGGTGATGACGGTGCGCTGGTCGATCCACGAGCTGACCCGGTCGACGAACGGCACCACCCAGAACAGACCGGCGCCGCGCAAGCCGACGAAGCGGCCGAGCCGCAGCACCACGGCGCGCTCCCATTGCTGGGCGATTCGCGGCGACTGCATCAGCACCAGGCCGAGCAGGACGACCACGACCGGCAGCGCGATCGCCCCGGTGGCGACGAAGGTGGCCGCGCCGAGCGCGATGGCGCCGAGCAGGAGCGCCACTGCCACGACGTTGAGCCGCGGCAGGGTGACCGGAGTGTCCTCGGG
>JACDAO010000449.1 GCA_013695405.1 Acidobacteriota bacterium
TGCTCGGCCTCGGTGCGGCGTGCGTCCCGGCCTGGCGGGCGGCCCGCATGAACCCGACCGGCGCCTTGCGGCTCGGCTGATTGGTCAGCGCGCGGCGGCCAGCGTCAGCAGGAACCCGGCGTCAGCGTCGTGCCACTGGACGGCTGGTACGAAGCCGACCTGCTGAAGCATCGCGTCGACACCAGGCGCATCGTACTTGTATGAGCTCTCGGTCCAGATCGACTCGCTCGCCTGCAGATCGATGACCAGATCCGCGGCGGGCACGCGAACGCGCTGCGGCCGCCGGCTGACCAGGTGCATCTCCATCCGTCGGGCGCGCGGGTTCCAGCGCGCGTCGTGCGTGAAGCCGTCGACGTCGAAGTCGGCGCCGAGGTCGCGATTGAGGCGGACCAGCACGTTGCGGTTGAACGCCGCGGTGACGCCGAGCGGGTCGTCGTAGGCGGCGTGCAGCGTCGCCGCCGGCTTGACCAGGTCGGCGCCGATCAGCAGCGTGTCGCCGGTGCGCAGCGTCTGACGTATCTCGCCGAGCAGCGCCCGCGCGTCGTCGGGGTCGAAGTTGCCGATGTTGGAGCCGAGCAGACAGACCAGTAGCGGTTCGTCGCCGACCCGCGTCGCGTCGAGTGAGCGCAGGCCGTCCTGGTAGCGCGCGACGTGCGTCGTGACCGAAACCTGTGGCAGCCGCTCGAGCCGCGCGGTGGCGATCTCGAGCGCCGTGCTGGAGACGTCGATCAAGTGGACATCGTGCGTGCCCTGCGGCAGCGGGTCCTGCAGCAGGATGGCCAACTTCTCGCCGTTGCCAGGGCCCAGTTCGCACACCCGCGTCTGCCGGCCGGCGCTTTCGAGGATGGCGCCACGGTGGGCCGAGAGCAACGCGGTTTCGGCGCGCGTGATCGGATACCACGGCAGGTGGCAGATCGCATCGAACAGCGCCGACCCGAGCGGATCGTAGAGGGCATGCGCCGGCAACCGCCGCGGCTGGTCGCGCAACTGCGCACCGACCTCGTCGGCCAGCGTCGGCGACGCGGCCTGGGCCGTGTCGGTGCTGCCCTCGACCGGGCTCATGCCGGGCCCTCGACGGTGCGGAACGTGGCGTAGACGTACGGATACCGCGGCCGGAACCAGTTGCGGAAGCTCGGTCGGATCAACTCGCACGCGGTCGCCTGGGATCCGCCCTTCAGCACGAAATGCGAGTCGTCGAAGAAATCGGCCGAGTACTCGGGATAGGACGCGCCTGGCGTGAAGCCGTCGAAGGGGCGGAACACCGTCGAGGTCCACTCCCAGCCGTTGCCAACCAGGTCGTGCACGCCCCACGCCGATTGCCCATCGGGATGCGTGCCGACCGGGGCCGGCTCCCAGCTCGAGAAGTCGAACACGCCGTGCGCCGTCGTCGGCGCAGCCTCGCCCCATGGATAGCGGCGTGACCGCTCATCGGGCGACCCATAGGCGGCGCGCTGGAACTCGGCATCGGTCGGCAGACGACGCCCGCGCCAGCTCGCGTAGGCGCTGGCTTCCGCATGACTGACGTAGGCGGGCCAGGCCATCGGCAACGGCAGCCACTCGAACATGCCGCGCCACATCCAGGTGTTGCCGTGCCGCTCCCAGAAGGTCGGGTGACGACGCTGCTCGGCCTGCACCCAGGCCCAGTCGGCGTCGCTCCAGAACTCCGGCGTGCGGTAGCCGCCGGCGTCGATGAAGGCGAGCATGTCGCCGTTGGTCACGTCGAGTCGATCGATCCGAAAGGCCTCGACCTCGACCTCGGGTCCGGGGAACTCGTTGTCCCAACCGAACCGGATCTCGCCGCGGCGCGCGCCGAGTGCGGCCCGTCCCGACGGCACCAGGACGTTGCCTTGGGTGATCGTCGTGCTGCCCGTCTGCACGGCGTAGTCGGCCGGGGCACGCTTGGCCTGGTGGGGGAGTCGGTGCCACATGTAGAGCAGCGTCTCCTGGTGCATCGCCTCGTGCTCGAGAATGGCGAACACCGCGTCGGCGCGATCGAGCAGCGGGTGTCCGGGCTGATCGAGCTCGGCGTGCGCCAACGCGTCCAGTACTTTCGCGTCGGCGGCGTCGGCAAAGGCTCTGACGTCGTCGGGGCCCGGCCAGATGAACGCGGCCGCGTCGTGCCCTTGTTCGTCGGGGTCGATTCCCCGGGCAAACAGTCGCTCGAGCCGCTCGTCGATGCCGGGCTGCCCCAGGGCGCGCTTGACCAGCGTGTTCAGGCTGAAGCCGGGCAGATGTCCCTGGTAGAAGACATTCGGATGCCGTTGCGCAATGGGTTGGGCATAGAGCGTGTCCGGCGTCAGCACCGAGAACAGGGCCGCAGTCCGAAGGCGGTTGCGGCGATACCAGTCCAGGGCTTCGGCACGCAGGGCCGCGGCCGGGGAGGACGCCGAATCAACGGAACGCGCAGTCGTGGACGTCAGGGGCACGCGGATTTCCTCGAGGCGCCATCAGCGACGCCAACCTTCACCTCGGAATTGGACTCGCCCCGCGAGCGGCCGGGTCCGCCAGCGCTCCAGCGACGGACGGCTGCGCTCGCGACGTGGCCACGTCCGTTTGACCATGATGACGAGGGCGGCGGCCGCAATGGCACCGGTCGCGGCCCGTCGCCACTGTGCCGGCCACGGATCAGGCGGCAGGTCGTAGCCGCCATCGGCCCGGAGGCAGGCGCGGTCAGCGGCGCCGCCGCCGCCCAGGAGTCGGCCGCTCCTCGAACGGCTGGCCGTCCTGGTCCTCGCCCATCACCCGGAAGCTGCGCGTCAGGCGAGTGCGGACGCCGCCAGAGCCTTCGAGCACCGCCGTGATCTGGTACTCGCCGGCCGGCAGTTCGTGCAGGCTGAACGTGTGGGCGCGCGCTCCCATCAGTCCGTCGAGTTGGCGCTCGGTGCTGGCATAGAAGGTTGGCGCGTCAACTGAAAGTTGCAACCGCCGGTTCTCGGCGTCCGGAAGCACGCGGACCACCACGCGCAAGTCGGCGCCGGCAAAGGCGACCAGCGGCGTGATGTTGACCGACTGAATCAGTTTGGAGGTGGCCGGCGGATCGAGCGGGGCGTCGGCCGGCAGTTGCGCGAGGGCGGTGCCTGGCAATGCCACGAGCGCGAGCAGGACGAGCAGACGTAGACGTGACGCCAAGGCGCGTGCACCCATCCCACACCATCCAGACTCTGCATCTCGCAGGTAACGCTTCGGCCCGACGCCGTGGGGCGTCGGGATGCAGGAACAATGGTGAACGTATCCAATGGCTGGACGGATTGCAAGACGCCAATGCGGGGCGACGACTGGCCCTGTCCTCGCGGCTGTCGCCTGACGGCGACGCCTGTCTCCCAACGATGACGCGCGCGGAGGACGCCGGCGCGCCGTCAACCCTGGAGGGGCCCGGAATAGCCTCTCGACGCATTGGTACTGGTATTGCCCCCTGCGCGGCAGCGACATTCTTTCAGGAGTCAACCGGTGAACAGATTCAGTCGATGTGCGGTGATCGCCACCGTCCTGCTCACCGCCGGCTTGTTGCTGCCCGACAGTGCCGATGCGCAGCGTGGCGGCCGTGGCCCCGGCGGACGACAGGGTGGCGGCGGCATGCGTGGCGGGGGCCGCGCTGTGGCGGCGCGGCCAGTGTATCGCCCGGTGGTCCGTGGTGGCCCGGTGTTCGCGCGGCGCGGCTTCGTCGGCGCGCCGTACGGGTGGGGCGGGGGCTGGGGCTGGGGCGGCGCCTCGTACTGGGGCAGTCCGTATTACCGAATCGGCGGGCCGTTCTGGTGGCCGATGTCGTATGGGTGGTGGGGCTCGCCGGTGGGGTTCTACGGCGTGCCGTACGGGCGGAACACCAGTGACGCCCGTTTGCAGGTGACGCCGCGGGAAACCGAGGTCTACATCGATGGCGCACTTGCCGGCCTCGCCGACCAGTACGACGGCAGGTTCCAAAGTCTGCGGCTCGCTCCCGGCACCCACGAGATCACCCTCTATCTCGAAGGCCATCGCCGCTTCACGCAGCACATCTACGTCGCGCCCGCCTCGACCCTCAAGCTGCGGCACGCGATGCAACCGTTGGCGGCGGGCGACAGCGCCGACCCGCGTCCGACACCGCCGCCTCCGCCGGCTCCCCGCCTGGAC
>JACDAO010000484.1 GCA_013695405.1 Acidobacteriota bacterium
GGTGTGAACTGGATGCGCCGGAAGCCGAGGTCGAGCACTTGCGCCAGCGTCCGCACCAGCAGGGTCTTGGCCAGGCCCGGCACGCCGGTCAACAGGCAGTGCCCGCCGGCAAACAGCGCGGCCAGCACGAGGTCGACCGAGGCTTCCTGCCCGATCACCGACTTGCGCAGCTCGGTCAGCACCCGGGTGCGCGCATCGGCCACTCGCGACACGAGCGCTCGCGCCTCGTCGGCGGTCAGGGGCTGCGACTTCTGGTGCGCGATGTCGTTCACTCGTTCCTCACAGTCGGTTCGCTCGCCACTCGAGCGCCGAGCGCATGGGGCCCGGATCTCGAGCTCTCCCAGTCCCTGTTCCCAGCCCCTGAGCCTTGGGCCTTGGGCCCTGGGCCCTAATGCGTCAGCGTGTAGATGACCTCGTTGATCATCATCCGGTACGCCTGCGCGGTGTGCTGGATGTAACCAGGGTACTGTTCGGCGTTGGACCACTCCCAGCCATCGCCCATGTCGGTGTTCCAGTTGATCAGGACCATCGCGCGGCCGGTGTCATCCTCGAGCGCGAGCAATTCGGGGACGATGCCGCCCTTCTCCCAGGTGCGCCCGGCGAAGAACGAACCGAGCCCGGGCACTTGCGGGAAGCTGTCGATCTCGTAGAAGCAGCTGAACACGGGATGGGTCTTCGGCAGGGTCACCAGTGTGCGGTCTGGAAACACCCGCTTGAACTCGTCGACCACGTTCTGCATCTCGAGGTCGCCATGGAAGTCGTCCATCACGGCGGTGCCGCCGCGCAGCAGGAACTCCCGCAACACCGGCACCTCGTCGTCGCGCAGCCGCAGCGTGCCCGGTTCGACGAAATAGATCCACGGGTTGTTGAACAGCTCGGGATCCTCGAGGCGCAGCACCACCGGTTCGCCGACGTCGATCGCGGTGACCGACCGCAATCGTCGTGACAGGTTCTGCTCGGCAGCCGGACCGTCGATCGCCCAGGAGTCGCTCCAGTAGCGGGCCCTGAAGGAGGCGGCGTTGTGGGCGTCGTAGCGGATGCGGGTGAAGCGCCACCGCAGGCCCGCGAACCGCGGGTCGGTGTCCTCGCGCAGTTGCGCCGCCACATGCGAGACGGCACCCGAGATCAGCAGCGCCACCGCCAACAGCAGCACCACGACCGCCGGAGCGGCCCACCCCCGACGCGCACGCCACGCCAGCCCGATCATGGTCGCATGGCCCCTCCCACGGGCCCATCCTCGATCACCTGCAGCAGCAGGTCCTGCGCCCGCTCGTAGCGCGGCGTCGCTTCCAACGCACGAATCAGGTGTCGCTTGGCCGCGGCGCGTTCGCCAGATTTCAAGGAGACTTCGGCCAGTGAGGTCAACGCCTCGGCCGGGTTGGGCGGCCCGGCGTCGACCGCGGTCTGCAACTCG
Source organism: Acidobacteriota bacterium (assembly GCA_013695405.1). Classification (GTDB taxonomy): domain Bacteria; phylum Acidobacteriota; class Vicinamibacteria; order Vicinamibacterales; family Vicinamibacteraceae; genus Luteitalea. The sequence continues at coordinate 1,415 of JACDAO010000484.1, forward strand.
CGCAGGGCGAGCGGCAGATCGCCCCGCGCCAGAGCCAGCTCACCGAGCGCCGAGTGAGCGCCTGCGTCGAACGGGTCTATCTCGATCAAACGCTCGGCTACCCGCTGGCGTTGCACCGCGTCGCCAGCCTCGCGCGCCAGCCCGAGCCACTGGCGCATCGGCTGCGCGGCCGTGTGGTCTCGCTGCAGCACTTCCTGCAGGAAGCGCCGGGCGTCCTCTGGCCGCTGCTGCTTGAGCGCCACGGTGACCAGCAGACGCCACGGGCTGTCCTCGCCGGTCGCGAACGGCACCAGCGTTGCGGCGCGCTCGAGCACGCGGCGGGTCGCGTCGAGATCCCCGAGCCGCATCAGCGGGCTCGCCGCAGCCATCTGAATCCGGAAGTTGCCCGCATGGCGGTCGGCAAAGGCGGACCAGGCCGCCGCATCGGCGGCACGAGGGGGCGGTGGGTCATTGACCTCGGCCAGCGCCGGCGCGAGCGCGCCGTAGCGCCTGGTCACGTAGGCGTCGAACTCGGGCTGCAGCGCCGCCCAGGTCCGCCCGTAGATCCGGGTCAGCGCCGCCTCTTCACCGATGCCCTCGCCGAAGCTGCGGATGAAGCGGATCAGCGCGTCCTGGCCCTGCGTCTCCACAAGGAAGGCGACGATCACCGACGCCTGGTGGTACGCGAGGTTGATCGTCTCGAGCCGGGTGAAGCCGCTGTTCAGGTCGGTCAGCGGGATCAGCCGCCCCGCCGCGTGCGCCTGGGCGAACAGCAACTCGGATTCGTTGCCCCACGCGGGCTGGGCGCGGCTCTCCTCGTAAGTCGAGATGCCTTCGCTGAGCCAGCGCGGCAGCCGATTGCCGGACATCTGCAGCGTGACGACATGGGCCAGTTCGTGCCACAGCGTCGCCGCCCAGTTGAACGATCCCGGCGGGCGCGCGCGTGTCGAGTCCATGGTGACGACCCGGCCGAAACAGGCGCCGAGTGCGCCGAGCATGCCCGGCAGCCCCATCGTTCGGACCGCGAAGTCGTCGTGCTTGGGAAACACCTCGACCAGCACCGGCCCCTGCGGGGTGAACTCGTAGCGCGCGCTCAGCGCGGCCAGCGCCTGCTCGGCCAGCGGCAGCAGATACGGCTGCAGGACCGGCGCGTCCTGCGGATCCATCCGGACCGTGAGATTGTCGCCAGGCACCGTGACGAAGGCGTCCAGCGTGTCGAGCATGCTGAGCAGGTTGTAGGTGACGGTGTCGAACGGATCGAGAGCAAAGGCCACATCGAGCGCGGCCCGGGCGGCTGTTTCGTCGCCGGTGCGCAGCAGGTGCAAGCCGAGTGACGCCTGGGCGCGACTGTT
>JACDAO010000487.1 GCA_013695405.1 Acidobacteriota bacterium
GAGGTGCTGGTCGGGCATGAACAGGATGTGACGGCCGCGCGCCCAGGCCCAGCGCAGCGTCGCTTCGGCGTTGCCCGAGGTGCAGACCGCCCCGCCGTGCTCGCCGACGAACGCCTTGATCGCCGCCGACGAGTTGATGTAGGTGACCGGTACCACGTCGGGCACCCCCATCGCCTCGAGCTCGCGCCAGCAGATCTCGAGCTGCTCGATGTCGGCCATGTCGGCCATCGAACAACCGGCGGCAAGGTCGGGCAGGCTGACTTGCTGGTGCGGCGCGCCGAGGATGTCGGCGCTCTCGGCCATGAAGTGGACGCCGCAGAACACGACGAAATCCGCGGTGTGACGGCTGGCGGCTTCGCGCGACAGCTTCCACGAGTCGCCGACCACGTCGGCGTGCACCAGCACTTCGTCGCGCTGGTAGTGGTGCCCGAGGATGAGCAGGCGGTCGCCGAGTGCCCGGCGCGCCTCGCCAATCCGGCGCTCCATCGCGTCGGGGGCCAGCGCCAGATACTCGTCGGGCAGCGGCTGCCGCTGGGACAGGTTCGAGTGCTCGTAGGCGGTGAGAACCTTGACATCCATCCAGTAGGGATCCTAGCACCGCCGGTCTATACTTGATCTTCACCCACTCAGGAGGAGTCATGGCACAGGCGACACATCCGGCGGAGGGCCGCAAGCCCGAGGAATTCCGCAACTACGCCGCCGAGCAGCGCAGCACGGTGCGCGAGTTCTACCGCCTCAACCACACGAACCAGACCATGGACTTCGTGCTGCGGAAGAAGGCGGAGTACCTGTCGCTGGATCGCATGCAGATGACGGTCTGGGAAGCGCTCGAGTACCTCGACCAGCTGGTCGACGACAGCGACCCGGACGTCGACTTCACGCAGATCGAACACGCGATGCAGACGGCCGAGGCGATTCGCGCCGCCGGGCAGCCGCCGTGGTTCCAGCTCACCGGCCTGGTGCACGACCTCGGCAAGATTCTGTGCATCTGGGGCGAGCCGCAGTGGGCGGTGGTCGGCGACACCTTCCCGGTCGGCTGCAAGTACTCGGACAAGTGCGTCTACCCCGAGTTCTTCGCGCTCAACCCGGACAGCGACAACGTCACCTACCAGACCGAGACCGGCATCTACGAGGAGCACTGCGGGCTGGACAACGTGCACCTGTCGTGGGGGCACGACGAGTACATCTACCACGTGGTCAAGGACAAGCTGCCCGACGGCGGCCTGTACGCACTGCGCTACCACTCGTTCTACCCGTGGCACAAGGAAGGTGCGTACACGCACCTGACCAACGACACCGACCGCGAGACGATGAAGTGGGTCAAGGCGTTCAATCGCTTCGACCTCTACTCGAAGGGCGACGCGCGGCCGAACGTCAAGGAACTCAAGCCGTACTACCAGGACCTGATCGATCAATACCTCCCTGGCACGTTGAACTGGTAGGCAGACAGTGGTAAGCGCCGGACTCGTCCGGCGCGGACAATCCAAGTTCGACGAAGGCGCGTTCATCACGAGCGCGCCTTTCGTCTATCTGCCGATAGGTCAGGCGTCGGGTCGCTTGACACGCCGCGGCGCGCCTTCATAATTGTGCCGACCACAGCTCATCCTTTGTGCGTGTCCGGACATGTCGCAGGCACCACGGCAGGCATCGCGCCGGTCGGAATGGCGTCCTTGGAGGCATCATGACAGCTGTCGCGCAGTCGCCGCTCCAGCAGGACGAGCGACTGCTGTCGCTCGACATCATCCGGGGGGTGGCCCTGTTCGGCATCCTGCTGATGAACATCACCTCGTTCGGCCTGCCGTTTGCGTACGCGGATCCCACCGTGTACGGCGGCGCCACCGGCCCCAATCTGTGGGCCTGGATCACTACCACCATGCTGTTCGAAGGCACCCAGCGCGGCCTGTTCTCGCTGCTGTTCGGCGCCGGTGCGATCCTGCTGACCGCGCGGATCGAGGCCAGAGGCGGCGATGCCGCCGACGTGTTCTTCCGTCGCAACCTGTGGCTGATCGTGTTCGGCATCGTGCATGGGTTCGTGCTGCTGTGGACCGGGGAAATCCTGTTCTACTACGGGGCCACCGCGCTGTTCGTGTTTGCCTTCCGCAAAGCGACCCCACGAACGCTGATCGCCGTTGCGCTCGGCGGATTGCTGTTCAACGCCGCCTGGAACCAACTGGACGCGTACAACGGCCTGAAGAAGCATGCGGCCTGGCAGGAGGCGCGGGCCGCCCAGGCCTCGGGCGCGGCGCTGACGAGAAAGCAGGAGGGCGCGCTGAAGACGTGGCAGGACCTGCTCGACGACATGAAGCCGAGTGCCGAGAAGATCCAGGACAAGCTGCAGGCGATGCGCGGATCCTATGGCGCCATCGTCGTGCATCAGGCACCGGTGCTGACCCACCATCAAAGCTGGTGGATGTACCGGTACTTCTTCGATCTGTTCTCGCTGATGCTGCTCGGCATGGCGCTCTTCAAGCTGGGCCTGCTGCACCTCGGGCACGGGCGCGGCGTGTACGTCTGGATGGTCGCGCTGGGCTACGGGATCGGCCTGTCGGTGAACTACCTCGAGCTGCGTCACGTGCTCGGCGCCAACTTCGACGTGCTCGCGCGCATGAAGGTGGAGGTGACCTACGACCTGGGCCGCCTCGCGATGACGACCGGGCACCTCGGGCTGCTGATGCTGTTCTGCAATTCGGGGCTCCTCGGCTGGCTGCAACGGCGGCTCGCGGCGGTCGGGCAGATGGCGCTGAGCAACTACGTGACCCACTCGATCGTCTGCGCGGTGCTGTTCGACGGCTTCGGGTTCGGCCTGTACGGACAGCTGCAGCGGCATCAGCTCTACTACGTCGTGGTCTCGATCTGGTGTGCGCAGCTCGTGGTCAGCCCGATCTGGCTGGCCCACTACCGGTTCGGGCCGGTCGAGTGGTTGTGGCGCACGCTGACGTACGGCCAGTGGCAGCCGATGCGTCGTCGGGTGGCACGACCTGGCGCCGGCGAGCCGCTCGCGGCGCCTGCAGCCTGACCGCGGCCGGGCGGCGTCAGCCGCCGTTGTCCTTGCTGATGACCAGGGCGCGCAGCGCGTCGATCAGCCGGGCGTCGACCAGGCCGGGCGGATTCCCCTGATACGCGATGCCCTGGGCCGCACGGAACGCCTCCACGGCGGCAATCGCTTCGTCGTCGTAGGTGCCGATGGCCGTGAAGTCCTGTGGAAACACGGCCAGGCCGGGACGCCAGTAGCCGAGCGCGTGCAGCATCCGCTTCAACTCGACCACGTCGTTGCCCTCGACGCGCGAGAACGATCGGTAGCCAAGTTTCCGTGCAGTGGCGTAGTAGATGCGCTTCATCTCGGCGACCGGTTCGGGGTGCTCGCCAACCTCGATGGCCAGCGCGATGTGGTCGCCACCGCGCCCAGGATTGTTCGGATCGGCAATCTTGATCGCCGCCGACTGCAGACTTCCCCACCGCCGGTCGCCGCCGGTTGCCTGTCCGGCTTCGATCGCGCGGATCATCCGTTCGGCGAGCGGCCAGCCGGTGCGGGTGGTCGATTCGAAGCTGGCGGCGACGGCGTCCACAACCTCCGGTCCGACCATGATGTTGGCCTGGATCGTGTAATCGATGCCCTGCCTGGAGCCGGCCCAGGCGCCATTTCCCGAGCCGGTGTGTGCGCCCGCGCGGCCCTGCATGTCGACCATGCCGACCTGACGCGACTCGCGCTGCGGATCGTCCGCGAGCAACCGATCCAGCGCGTCGGCGGGGGATACCCCTGCGGCAAGTAGATCCAGCCCGCGTGGGCCGTACTCGACCTTCGTCGACGCCTGGGTGCAGACGGCGCCGACGCCCGCCCGCACGTGTGGCACCGCGCGCCCGACGAACGGCACGCGCGTCGTCACCGCGGCGCCTGACTGGCCGGTCGCCGGATCGATGGCGCAGAGCGAGAACGTCGAGTACTGCGGGACACCCTCGGCATCGACGGTCACGCCGTCGGGCGTGTGGTGTTGCTGTGCCTGCAGTGACACGTGCACGAGAACGCACGCGAGCGTGAGACGTGCCTTCACGGGGCCTCAACCAGGGGCGTCTCGCCGGGTCCCCATTCGTTCGTTGCCGGGTCGCTGCCCAGCAGCATCAGGACGAAGACGGCGATGCCCCCGATCAGCGGGATCAAGCCGACCAGCAGCCACCATCCGCTGCGGCCCGTGTCGTGCAAACGCCTGACGCCCACCGCGACGCTCGGCACCACGATCGCCACCAGGAAGATGAGGCTGAGGACGCCTGGCCCCTCGGCCCCGCCCAGGCCCATCGCCAATTCCAGGACCATCAGCACACAGAGCACGAGCACGTTCACCAGTACGAACGTCCAGTACTCGGGCCGAGCCGAGCGGCCGCTGAAGTCCGCGTAGTTCCGCAGCGCCTCCTTGTACCAATGCATGCGCTCCTCCACTGCGGGCGCGCCCGGCCTGCGAGCGCGCCCATGCGTGTCCGGTCACCACACTCACATCGCAGCACGTGTCGGCGATGTCTGCTGTTCAGGTGGCGCCAGTATAGCGCACCGAGGTCGCGCCGCCGCCCGTGGTCCGTGGCCTGCTACGATGCCGGCATGGCACTCGACGAGCGCGCCTTCTTCACCGAGAGACCGGAGACCCGCCAGGCACGGCACCAGTGCCCGCGGTGCCAGCGGTCCAACGAGTACAGCGTCCGCTGGGTGCGGCGCTCGAAGAAGGATCGGCTGCCCGCCGGCTCCGACGAGGTCGATCGGGCCAAGTTCGCCAAGCTGCGCGACTACCTGCTGCGGCTCGACGACGAGGTCACCTGCAAGGCCTGCGGCAAGCGCTTCGAGATCCCCTCGCAGCAGTCGCTGGTGTTCGTCGACCAACTCGGCGGACTGCCCAACGACGAGGAACTCGAGCGCGAGATCCATGCGGCCTCGGGCGAGCCCGGGCCGGCCCCGTCCCCGGCGGCTGTACCGGCCCCAGCGCCCGAGTCAAAGCCGGCGCTGCCGGCGCGGTTCACGCGCAAGTCGACGGGATGGAAATAAGCGACCGGTAGAATGGCGCGCATGTGCGATCGAGCGATGACGCGGCGCGCGGTACTCGGGTCGCTGGGCGGCCTCGGGGTCATGGGGACCAGCGGCATGACGGGCACCGCCCAGACGGCCGCCACCGATCCAGCGGCCCGCCGCGCCGAACTCTATGCGCTGCTCGGCCAGGTGCCGCAGCGCGACCGCCCGGTCTCGGGCGAGAAGCTGGGCGAAGCGTCGCGCGACGGCTACATCCTCGAGACCTGGCGCCTCGACCTCAACGGCGTCGAGCCAGTGCCCGCCTACGTCGCGCGCCCGCGCCAGGCATCAGGCCGCCGACCCGGGGTGATCTTCGACCACTCGCATGGCGGCGGCTACGCCATCGGCAAGCGCGAGTTCATCGAGGGTCGTAGCTACCTGCAACCGACCCCTTACGCGAAGGAGCTGACCGATCTCGGCTACGTGGCGATCTGCATCGACCACTGGGTGTTCGGCGAGCGCAGCCACACCAGCGAAGCCGACATGTTCAAGGCGATGCTGTGGCGGGGCCAGGTGCTGTGGGGCATGATGGTCTACGACAGCCTCCGCGCCACCGACCTGTTCCTGCAGCGCGACGACGTCGACCCGGCGCGGATTGCGACGCTCGGGATGTCGATGGGCAGCACGATGGCGTGGTGGCTGGCCGCGCTCGACGAGCGGATCAAGGTCACCGTCGACATCAACTGCCTGACCGATTTCCAGGCCCTGCTCGATCGCAAGGCGCTGTCGCTGCACGGCGTGTACTACTACGTGCCGGCACTGCTCACCCACTTCACCGCCGCGCAGATCAACGCCCTGATCGCCCCACGCGCGCACCTCGGGCTGGCCGGCCTGCGCGACAAATTGACGCCGGTCGAGGGACTCGATCGGATCGACCGCGAACTGCAGCAGGTCTACGCCGCGCACGGGCACCCCGAGCGGTGGTCCCTGCTGCGCTACGACGTCGAGCACCAGGAGACCGCCGAGGGACGCAAGGCGATCGTCGCGTTCCTGCAGCGATTCCTCTGACGCACCAGGGACGACGCATCAGGCACTGCCGCCGTCTTTTAGAACCCCCTGACCACCGGCAACACGATCGCGCTCGGCTTCGTCGCCGAGTGGAAAATCGTCTGCTGCGCCACCCGCGGCGTGGTGCCCTTGCCCAGCGGATCGCCGGTGTTGAGGTTGCGGTCGAACTGCGGAAAGTTGCTCGACGTGATGTCGACCCGGATCCGGTGGCCGGGCTG
>JACDAO010000488.1 GCA_013695405.1 Acidobacteriota bacterium
GCCTCGCGCGACACGCTGATTGACGATGTTGTCTTCGGCGAGGAGGATGCGCAGCGAGCGCTCGCGGGACGGGCGCGGGCCGTTGGCCCGTGCGATGCCGCCCGGTGCCGCGCCGGACGCGGCACGCTCGGTGGCCGCGTGACGATCCGAGGCCGAGGGGACGCCGACCTGCAACGTGAAGTGGAACGAGCTGCCCTGCCCCTCGGCGCTTTCCAGCTCGAGGCGACCGCCCATCAGGCTGATCAATCGCGAGCTGACGGTCAGGCCGAGCCCGGTGCCGCCGTAGCGCCGCGTCGTCGAGCCGTCTGCCTGCGTGAAGGCGTCGAAGATCATCGCCTGCTTGTCGACGGCGATCCCGATGCCAGTGTCGCTGACCACCGCGTGCAGCCTGCCGGCGATCGGCGACTGCTCTTCCAGCCAGACCCGCACCACCACCGAGCCGCTATGGGTGAACTTGACGGCGTTGCCGACCAGGTTGATCAGGATCTGTCGCAGCCGGCCGGCGTCGGCCGTCAGCTGCCGCGGCGCGTCGTCGTGCACCTCGCACCGCAGATCCAGGCCCTTCTCGCGGGCGTGCCACGAGGAGGTCATCAGCGCATCCCTGACGCAGCCGCGCAGATCGAAGGTGGTGATGTCGAGGTCGAGGCGCCGGGCTTCGATCTTCGACAGGTCGAGGATGTCGTTGACGATCACCAGCAGCGACTCGGCCGAGCTCTTGACGAAGCCGAGGTTTTCGCGCTGTTCCGCACTCAGCTTCGAGTGCAGGGTGAGATCGATCATCCCGATCACGCCGTTCATCGGGGTGCGGATCTCGTGGCTCATGTTGGCCAGGAACTCGCTCTTGGCGCGACTCGCTTCCTCTGCCCGGTCGCGAGCGGCGGCGAACTGCTGGTTCATCGCGGTCAGTTCGGCGGTGCGTGCGGCGACTTCCTGCTCCAGTCCCTCGCGATGGCGGTGCAGCTGCGCGTCGCGTTCCTGGATCTGGCCGAGCATCTCGTTGAAGCCGGTCACCAGCGCGCCGACCTCGTCGTCGCTGGTGCGCGCCACCCGCACGCCGTAGTCCTTGTCGCGCGAGACCCGCATCGCCGCTTCGGCCAGCCGCAGCACCGGGCGGGACACCAGCGCCTGCAGGCGCGAGGTGATCAGCAGCGCGGCCAGCGAGGAGGTCGCGATGATCGCCAGGCCGATCAGCACCACCCGACGAATCCGGGCCTGCTGCGCGAGGCGGTCGGCCTCGAGGTACAGGGTGCCGACGGTTTCGCGGGTAAAGACGATCGGGTGGACCAGCGTCAGCCGGCTCCAGGTGACATGTGACCCGGGCGCGACGGGCAGCACCACGTCGCCCGACACCGGGTCGGTCGGGCGGACGTAGCGGGCGAACAGCTTGCCGTCCGGGCGGTACAGGTATGCGCGGGTGACGTTGCGATGGGCGGTGAGCGTCGCGAGGGTCGACTCGGCCGCACCGACGTCGTCGAAGGTGATCGAGGCGCCACTGCCGTCGCCGATGGTCGTGGCCAGGGTGCCCAGGGCGCGGAGGTCCTGCTCGCGGAACGTGACGTAGTCGTACGTCATGAACAGCGCGCTGGCCAGGAGCAGCGCGGCTGTAGTGGTGCACATGCTGATCAGAATCAGCTTCTGTTTGATCGATCGACCCATCATGCCGGCACCTCCTCGCTGTGCACGAGACGTGCCGGGGCTGAGATCGCCGGCCCGGGATCGTGTCAGCCGCTATCTTCGGAAAGGGGCGGAACCCTTACGAAAGCCTGGGTCCCGGCCGTCGGCATCCCGGCGGGCCTGTCGGGAAAGCGACCGCTATCCGGGCGTTTTGACTTCAACGTCACTCCCGGCCATGCTGAGCGGGCCGCGGCACGCATGTCCGACACGCTGACCGAACTTTCGCGCTTCCTGACGTTCGACCGCGATGCCTGGGCCCGACTGCGCGACAACACGCCGCTGACGCTGTCCGAATCTGACCTCGACGCGGTGCGCGGCCTGAACGACGCCCTGTCGATGGACGAGGTGGTCGAGATCTACCTGCCGCTGTCGCGGCTGCTCAACCTGTACGTACGCGCCACGCAGGGCCTGTACCGCGCGACTCACACGTTCCTCGGCGACACCGCGGACAAGGTGCCGTTCATCATCGGTCTGGCCGGCAGCGTGGCGGTCGGCAAGAGCACCACCGCGCGCATCCTGCAGGCGCTGCTGTCGCGCTGGCCGAGCCATCCGTCAGTCGACCTGGTGACCACCGACGGCTTCCTGTTCCCGAACGCGGTGCTCGAGTCGCGCGGGCTGATGAACCGCAAGGGCTTTCCGGAGAGTTACGACCGGCTGCGCCTCGTGCGCTTCCTTGCCGACGTCAAGGCCGGCGTTGCCGAGGTGCATGCGCCCGTCTACTCGCACCAGCGCTACGACATCGTGCCCGGCGCCACGCAGGCGGTGCGGCACCCGGATATCGTGATCGTCGAAGGCCTCAATGTCCTGCAGGCCCCGCCGCACGAGCGCGCCGAGAACCAGCTGTTCGCCTCGGACTTCTTCGACTTCTCGATTTACGTCGACGCCGACGCCCGCGACATCGAGCAGTGGTACATCGCGCGTTTCCTGCGTCTGCGCGACACCGTGTTCCGAGACCCGCAGTCGTACTTCCATCGCTACGCGTCGCTGGACGAGACCGAGGCCCGCGCGACCGCGGTACGCATCTGGTCGGACATCAACGACGTCAACCTGCGCGAGAACATCTCGCCGACGCGGATGCGTGCACACCTGATCCTGTCCAAGGGCCCGAAGCATCTGGTCGAGCAGGTGCAGTTGCGGCGGGTGTGAGGGGAACCGGAGTCGGGAATCGGGAGTCGGGGAGTCGCTGCGGATCGCCCTGCACGCTCACCGCGGCGTGCGCGGGTCGTAGGGCGGCGGCGGCGTCGGGCTCTTGAGCGCCAGGGCCAGCGCGATCACACCGCAGCCGACCAGCACGTACTGGATGCGCGTTGCGCCGAAGATGCCGGCGTAGATCGATCCGAACGCGGACAGCAGGGCGGCGCCGAACCAGAGATGGCGGGACATGCGGGCTCAGGGTTCACGGCTCACGGCTCACGGCATGAGGCATGACGCATCAGGCATCGGGTCGGGCATCGGGCATCAGGCATCCGCAGGCATCAGGCTGTCGAGATGGTTGGCGAGCCAGGCGTGGGTGGCCTGGGCGGCGAGACCGCGATGACTGACCTCGGCCTTCTCGTCCTGCGTCAGCTCGGC
>JACDAO010000494.1 GCA_013695405.1 Acidobacteriota bacterium
GCGTGGTCCTAACGTTGGAGACCAGCTGCTGCGCCGGCGCCCGCTCGAACGCGTCGACGTTGAACCAACGCGTGATGTCGCGACCGTCTATGGGAATGTCATCGACGGTCATCCCGGGCTTGAGCAGGTAGTTGCCAAAGCCGAGTGGCGGGCCGCTCTGCTGCTTGAGCAGGAAGGACACCTGCCACCCGCCCAGGACCGTATCGGCGAGAGTGCTCCACTGCTTTCCCCAGCGCCGCTCCTGTCCGAACGGCAGCTCGACGATGCCGCTGGTCACGAAGATGTGCGTCCGATCGAATGCGCCGATGACGCGATGCAGCTGAGCATCGAAAGCGTTGAGATACTCGGTTTCCGTCATGGTCTTCGACCAGGTGTAGCCGGCCTGCAGGGTGATCCCGCCGGCCATCCGGCGCTCGACACGCGCCTGCAGGGCCTTGTAGTCGGAGGTGCCGTTGGTCTCGAGCGCGGAGACGCCGGAGAAGTGCGGGTAGGGACGGAGCAACTGGGTGCGGGCCACTGTGCCGCCATTCAGTCCGCTGCCAGGCAACAGGCCGGCAAATGGGTTGGCGACCTGCTGCGTGAGGAAATTGTTTGTCGCGTTGTCTCGTACCGGCGAGGTCGAGAGGAACTGACCGGGCACCGCGTTGAGGTCGCGGCCCACCGTGAGGTTCGCCGAGTACCCGCCGACGTAGGTCACCTCGGCAAGGAAGAGTCCAGGCAACTCCTGCTGGACGCCCATCGACCAGCGGTGAGTGTGCGGCGTCCTGACCTGGCCGACGTATGGGAACGACACAGCCAGCCCCGCGTTCGTGAACGCGCCGAGCCCGCTACCCACCGGGTCGAGCAAACCATCCGGGAACGGATTGTCGAGCGTGGCGACAAACGTCTGGCCGTTGTCCAGCGAGGGGACGACCGACGTCACCCGGGAGTATCCGGTCTGATTCACGCTGATCCGGTTCGGGCCGAGCGCGTCGTAGTAGAGCCCGTAGCCGCCGCGCACCGCCGTCGCCGTGAACGGCTGCCAGGAGAAGCCGGCACGCGGCATGAAGTTGTTGCGGTCGCCCTCCCAGGCTGCATTCGGTCCGCCAGTGTCCGGGTACAGCACCCCACCGCGGGCCCGGAAGGACTGTGCCGGCACTTCCGCAATCGGGGAACGTGCATAGGCCGCCTCAGCGGCCGCGCTGATCGGCAGAACGGCAGATTGGTCGAAGCCGCTGATCATGCGGTCGCGCGACTCGGTCAGCGGCCGCTCGTACTCATACCGCAGCCCCAGATTCACCGTCAGGTTGCTGCGCACGCGCCAGTCGTTGTGCGCGTAGAACGAGAGCACGCCACTGCGCTCGGTGTAGTCGGCCGCCCGGCTCATCGACCCGCCTGAGATGTAGCCGAGCATGAACGAGGCGAGGTCCTGCCCGCGGGGCGCGCCGGCCGCGTTGTCGATCGGACCACGAGTCCACTGATTGTTGAACGTCAGCGTCGGCGATATGGCTGTCGGATACCGGCTCGCGTGCTCGACGTAGTGGCGGTACTCCGTGCCGAACTTCACGTTGTGGTTGCCGAGCAGCCACATCAGGCTGGTGTGGGCGTTGTAGACGTCAGTGGTGAAGAAGCCGTCGCCTGACTCCCAGGTGCCGAGTGGCGTGTAGCCGCCGATCGAGACGTTCGGGAAGGTCGCCTGCGCGGGGTCGACCAGTCCTGTCAGTGCAGGGGAAAACCCCAGGCCAGCGACGTCGAACCCCTGACTCTGACGCCGTTCAGGGAAGAGCTGCCGCGTGTATCCGGCGCGCACGTTGGTCAGCAGGTTGTCCTTCCACGTATACGCATCGTCTACGCCGAGCACGCGGTTCTTGCGATTGAGCACGATGCCGGTCGCCGCGTTGTCGAAGAGGTTGTTCTTCGACTCCTCCCAGAAATCCCAGCTGTAGCGTCCGTAGATCCGGTGCCGCGACGTCAGGCTGTGATCCACCCTCGTCGTGACCGTGTAGTAGGTCTCATCGGCAACCGACGTCGGATTGACGTAGTTGTTCCCGCCGTCAGCCGTGCCGCCCTGGTTGGGGAGCGGGTAATACTCGAGGATGCGGCGGGCGATAGGGCTGAGCCGATTGGCGGGAATGATGTTGCCGGGGAACGGGTCCCGGACGAAGCGCCCGGCCTGGCTCGGGTGTGGCCGCGTAGTCGCGGGGTCGAAGATCTGATACTGCGGGCCGAGCGCGAGCAGTTCCGAGAAATCGCCGCCGCGCATGCGCTCGGTCGGCACGGTCAGTACGGCGGGCGTCGGCACCTCGAACGGGTTCACTTCAACATTGGCGAAGTAGAACGTGCGATTGCGAAGGATGGGACCACCGACGGCCGCGCCGAAGCGGTTGTCGGTGTAGTCGCGCTTCGGCCGTTTGGCAGCCTTGTCGAAAAAATCCTGCTCGTCGAGCCCGGAACCGCGGAACCACTCGTACACCTGACCGGTCAGCCGGTTGGTGCCGCTCTTGGTGACAACATTGACGGCAGCACCCATGGCGTTGCCGATCCCCGCGTCGTATGTCGAGGTCTGGATCTTGAACTCCTCGACGGCAGCCGAGGGCGGGCTGTAGGCGACGCGGTCACCCGCGACGTTCGCCACACCGTCGATCGTGAAGTCGTTGCGCTTCTCGCCGGCGCCATCACTCGAGAACTGCGAGAGGCCGTTGTTGAAGGCGGCCTTGCGCGACCGGAGATTGGTGGTGTTGGCGACACCGGGTGCCAATATCACCAGTTCGATGGCGCTACCCTCGCGAATCGGCAGCTCGGCGATGCGCCGTGCGTCCACCACCTGCCCAAGACTGGCCGACGACCGATCGATGGCGATGGGCGCCGCACTGACCGTCACTTCGTCAGTGACCTGGCCGGCAGGCAGGATGGCGTCGACGGTGAGCACGTCGGCGACGTGGACCTCGATGTCCGGGCTCTGGAATCGCCCGAACCCATTGAGGCTCACTGCGACCCGGTATCGCCCGGGAATCAGGAACGGCACGCGGTAACTGCCCTGTTCATTCGAGTTCGTGTCGGTCACGACACCCGTGGCGACATTGGTCACGTCGACTCGCGCGCCGGGCACCACACCACCGCTCTCGTCGGTCACGCGTCCCTGGATCGTGCCCCGCGCCTCCTGCGCTATCGCCGTCGCTGCCAGCAGCATCGACAACACGCACACCACTGCACCCTGCACCACCCTTGTCATGGTTGAACCTCCTGTCCTGGTCCCCCGCGCGCCGGCACTGTCGACGCCTCCTGTGTCGACAGGGACGTCCGACTATTGCTGAACTTGGATAGTTGGACTGATGCGCCGAAGGCTACACCAGGCCGTTACCAACCGGCCAGCGCGGTGATTGACTTCGCTTGTTGTTCGCGTCCACCTATGCTGGATGCAGCGCCTTGGACGTCCAACACAAATTGCAGATCCTTGCTGCCGGGCGTCTCGCGCTCACTGCTGGACGACGCCGGCCGCTGGGCTGACCGCCTCAGCGTCAACATCGAGCTGCCCACACAAGCCGATCTCGATCGGCTGGCGCCGGAGAAGCGGCACGCCTCAACCGAACAGACGATGGGCGAGGTCCACGAGCGCATCGACGCGCACACGGCGGAACGCCGGGCGTCGCCACGGGCGCCTCGCTTCGCCCCTGCAGGCCAGTCGACCCAGATGATCGTCGGCGCGACCGACACGGCGGACGCGCAGATCATCGGCACCGCAGCCCGGCTCTACCGCAGTCATGAGCTGCGACGCGTCTACTACCGTTAGCCAGCCCGTGGGCGCAGTCGACGCTGATCACGTATCACCCGTCGGCGATCTGCGCGCCCGCGACGAGCCAGAGCGCGTCCAGATGCGGGAGCGCCTGGTCCGCGACCTGGCACTCGCCCGCCAGCTTCTGGACGACACGCCACGCTGAGCCTCCCGGCGCCCGACCACCAGTCGAATTTGCCGCGCCTGTCACATCGTCTCGTGCGACGCTGGGCCATGCGCACGCTGGCCGGCTGGCTGCTGTCGTCGACCGTGGTGCTCGGCCTGTCACTGACCGGCCACGGCCAGCGCGCGCCGGCGCCGGCGCTCGAACTGGCTCGCGCCCGCGACGAGCCAGAGCGCGTCCAGATGCGCGAGCGCCTGGTCCGCGACCTGGCACTCGCCCGCCAGCTTCTGGACGATCCGCCACGCTGAGCCTCCCGGCGCCCGACCACCAGTCGAGTTTGCCGCGCC
>JACDAO010000522.1 GCA_013695405.1 Acidobacteriota bacterium
GTCTGGACCTACTACTGGGCGCTAGCACACCAGCCGGCGCCGGCAGCGCGGCGGTGGCTGCTCGACCAGTCCTGGAGCACCCTGCGCGATCGCGTCATCGCCGACCTCGGCCGCGCCCATCCGGACCTCCACGACTGCGTCTCACAGGTCGACATCATGCGCCTCGGCCATGCGATGGTCCGGCCGTCGCCGGGCTTGCTCTCCGACCCGTCATGGCGCGCGCTGCAGGCGGGACACGATCGGCTGTTCTACGCGCACTCCGACCTCAGCGGCCTGCCGCTGTTCGAAGAGGCGCAGTATCGCGGCGTGCTCGCCGCTGACCGCGCCGCCGCCGTGCTGGGCCGCAGCTGAGGCGGGCGCAACGGGAGCTGGTCACGCCATCCGGCAGCGCGAGGCGAGCAGGCCGGTGGCGGAGGCGAGATCGAGGTCGGCGATCAGCAGTCCGGACTCGCCGTACGGCTGGTAGCACAGCAGGGTGCCGTCGGGTCGCGCGATCGCCGAGGTGGTCGGCGATCCGGCGCTGGCGACGTTGACGGTCGCGACGTAGCAGGTGTTCTCGGCGGCGCGGCACAGCACGGCTTTCTCGTGGAAGGTGTTAGCCGGGTCCGCGAACGTGGTCGGCTGGTAACCGCCTGGTTCCGCTTCATGGAAGTGCGGGTGGAAGACCACGTGCGCACCCCGTCGCGCTGCCCAGCGCACGGTTTCCGGGTAACGCCAGCCCTCGTGACATATGGCGATGCCGAAGGTCAGCGGCCCGGCGACGAAGAGATGCCGCTCGGTGCCGGCCGTGTAGAGCGGTTCCTCGGAGGGATCGAGCTGGACCTTGTCCTGGAACCCGGCCACCGTCCCGTCGCGATTGACCACCAGCGCGGTGATCCGCAGTGCCCCGTCGACGACGCGCTCGGTGCCGAGCACCACCGCAATGCCGGCGCTGCCCGCCGCGCGCGCCACCGTGTCCCACGCCGCGGTCAGAAAGCCCAGGTCGGCCGGTGGCACGCCCTTGCCTTCGGCGCGATAGCCGGGCACATAGCACTCCGGAAAGCAGACCACGTCGGCACCAGCCGCACCAGCGTCGGCAATCGCCTGCACGGCCATCGACACCGAGTGATCCGGCGACGACGGGTAGACGATGTTGGCAAGGGCAATACGTACGCTGGTCATGCGGCCGGTCCTTCCGATGCCGTGAGATCTGGAGATGCGAGTGTACCTCTGGTGATCCGCCCACGCTCGGGCTACCATCGGCCATGCAAATTGCCCGATCGTTCGCCGTCGTCCTCAGTGCCACGCTGCTCATGGCCCCTGCTGCGTTGGCGCAGGAACAGCAGGACGCCGACCGCAAGGTGGTCGGTGGGGTAACCGCCAAGGGTTGGACCGGCAAGGAGGACGCCGGCAACAAGCAGGGCCTGACCGTGAAGGACTCCAAGTTTGCCGACGAGGCCGGCGGCTTCCGCCTCACCACCGGCCCGGCCGGCCTGTACTGGAGCAACGCCAACAAAGCTAGTGGCGACTTCACGGTGCGCGCCACCTTCACCGAGGCCGAGCAGAGCTTCGACCACCCACACCCGTTTGGCGTGTTCATCGGCGGCGCCGATCTCGACTCGGCCACGCCGAGCGCGCTGTACTGCGCCGCCTATCGCAACGGCAACTACATCGTCCGGATGTTCAGCGCCGGCAAGCGCGTCGACGTGGTCGGCAAGCCGGTGGCGCACGAGGCAGTCAAGAAGGCCGAGACGCCGAAGAGTCAGGTGGTGCAGGAAGTGGCCTGGAGCGTCAAGGGCAACAGCCTGCAGTGCATGGTCAACGGCACCGCGGTGTGGAGCGGCACCAGGGCCGACGTGACCGGCGCCGGCAAGCTGGCGTCCACGGACGGGATCGTCGGCATCCGCGTCAGCCACAACTCAGACGCGCTGGTGACAAAGTTCGGGTTGACGAAGTAGCGCGGGAGTCGGGAGAGACTCGCGTAGCGGTCGGACTTGTCCGACCGACGCCTCGCGGATCGGGAAGCGGGAAGCGGGAGTCGACGTCCGTAGCCGCCGGAGTCCGTAGCCGCCGGACTTGTCCGGTCGCTGGACCTGTTCGTAGCCGCCGGACTTGTCCGGCGGTCATCGCGCAAGCTTGAGCTGTCGACGCAAGTGGCTCCAGGTGAATCGCTTGCGACCTTCTGACAGAACTATTACAGTGCCCCGCCGTGCGACCTGTTACGTTCACAGTCCATGGCTTCTGGTACCGCGACTCCTGTCACCGCCCTCTACGGACGCAAGGCCTCTGACGGCTCGATCAACTGGGTCACCTTCGTTGCGATGTCGGCGTTCCACGTCGGCGCCATCGCGGCGTTCTTCTATATCGACGCCGGCGCAATCCTGGCCGCGGCGATCATGTGGTTTGTCGCCGGCAGCCTCGGCATCGGCATGGCGTACCACCGCCTGCTGACCCACCGCGGCTACAAGACCTACAAGCCGGTCGAGTACTTCCTGACCATCTGCGGCACGCTCGCGCTCGAAGGCGGCCCGATCTTCTGGGTCGCGACACACCGCATTCACCACCAGCACTCCGATCATGACGGCGACCCGCATTCGCCGCGCGAGGGCACGTACTGGGCGCACATGGGCTGGATCCTGACCGGCAAGTCGATGCACCACGACACCGCGATCCTGCGCCGGTACGTCCCCGACCTGAGCAAGGATCGTTTCCACGTCGCGCTGACCACCTGGCACTGGGTGCCGCAGGTGGTGGTCGGTCTGCTGTTCCTGGCCTTCGGCGGCATCCCGTATGTGCTGTGGGCGGTGTTCTTCCGCACCACCTTCGGCCTGCACGCGACCTGGCTGGTGAACTCGGCGACCCACCTGTGGGGCTCGCGCCGCTTCAAGACCCGCGACGACTCCACCAACAACTGGTGGGTGGCGCTGCTGACCTTTGGCGAGGGCTGGCACAACAACCATCACGCGCACCCGGTCTCGGCCCGGCACGGGCTGGCCTGGTACGAGCTGGACGTCAACTACATCAACATCCGGGTGATGCAGTTTCTCGGTCTGGTCTGGGACGTCAAGGCGGCGCGCATCGAGCACGTCCACCGGATGCCGCAGCAGACCAACGACGCGCTCGACATCACCGTCGCCGAGCCGAGCTTCGACAGGGCGCCGGCGGCCTGAAGCCGCGTGCAGCGTCGGACAGGTCCGACGCAGGGTAGGCGCCGGCCGCATCCGGCGCCTACAATTCCCGTGTGACCCGGCGGCACACGGCCACCATCGTCTTCGTCTCGCTCTGCGTCGTCCTGGTCGCGGCAGCGATCACCCTCAATGTCGGCTGGATCTACGTCAACGGGCCGCGGCTCCTGCCGCTGGTGCTCGGCATCGCCGCATTCGCGCTGATCATCGCCGGGCTGATCGTCTACACCGTGTTCCTGGTCCGTGAGCTGCGGCGCAACGACCAGCACGACGCGTTCATCAACGCCGTGACCCACGAACTCAAGACGCCGATCGCCTCGATTCGGCTCTATCTGCAGACCCTGCAGGCGCGCGAGGTCAACGAGGCGCAACGCCGCGAGTTCTACCGGATCATGCTGGCCGATGTCGACCGCCTGCAGCAGACGGTCGAACTGGTGCTCAAGGCCGGCGTCGCCGCGCAACGCGTCGGGCTGCATCACCGGGCGCCGGTCGACGTGTCGGCGCTCGCCGCCGAGGTGCTCGACGTGGCGCGGCTCAGGCACCACCTCTCGTCCGAGACAATGACGTTGGCGCGGCCCACCGGCGAGAGCGTGTGGGTCGGCGGCGACGTCGACGAACTGCGCACCGTGCTGTCCAACCTGCTCGACAACGCCGTCAAGTACTCGCGCGAGCAGATCCAGGTCACGGTCGACGTGGCGGTGCCGGCGCCCGACCTGGTCCGACTGCAGGTCTCGGATCGCGGCGTCGGCATCCCGCGATCGCAGTTGACGCGCATCTTCCGGCGCTTCCACCGCTTCCAGTGGCGCGGCTCCAAGGTCAAGGGCACCGGGCTCGGCCTCTACATCGTGCGGTCGATCGTCAAGCGGCACGGCGGCCGGGTCTTCGCCACCAGCGAGGGCGAGGGCTGCGGCTCGACCTTCACGATCGAGCTGCCGCGACTGGTGCCGTCGTAGTGGCCCGCATCCTGGTGGTCGAGGACGAGCCCCACCTCGCGCTCGGGCTGCAGTTCAACCTCGAGGCCGATGGCCATCAGGTCAGCGTCGTCGGCGACGGCGAGGCGGCGCTGACGCACCTGCTGGACCAGCCGGGGTCGATCGATGCGGTCATTCTCGACGTCATGCTGCCGGGGCGCGACGGGTTCGAGGTGGCCGCCGAACTGCGCCGCCAGGGCGACTTCGTGCCCATCCTGATGCTGACCGCACGCGGTCGTCCCGAGGATGTCCTGCACGGCTTCGAGTCGGGTGTCGACGACTACCTGCCCAAGCCGTTCGAACTGGCGATCCTGCTGGCGCGGATCCGCGGCCTGCTGCGCCGTAACGCGTGGGCGGGCACCGCGCGCAGTGCGACGCCGGCCGAGCCGCCGTTGACCGAGACCATAACTTTCGGGGGCAACACCCTCGATCTGGCAGCTCTGGAGCTGCGCGTCGGCACCATGCCCTATCACCTGACCGTGATGGAAGCCGACCTGCTCCACTATCTGCTCAAGAACACCGGCCGCGCGGTCTCGCGTAAGGCGATTCTCGAAGACGTGTGGGACCTGCACGAGGACACCGATACACGCGCCATCGACAACTTCATCGTGCGGCTCCGACGCTTCCTCAACGAGGATCCATCCAACCCGCGTCACGTGCTGACGGTGCGCGGCGTCGGCTACAAATTCATCGCAGATCCTCGGGACGGGCCGGGCCCGGACGGCACCGGCCCGGACTGACGAGCAGCCGAGGCGCGCACGCCGTGACAAGGGCTGACGCCGGGCGGTTGACAGCGGCCGGCGATGGTGTTATTAAAGTCGCATAGTGCGAGAGAAATAACATGACGGAACGCGTCCTGCACCACACCCTGTCCAAGCGCGAGCGCCAGATCATGGACGAACTGTACCGACGCGGCCGCGCGACAGCCGCCGAGATCATGAATGCGCTGCCGGGCAGCTCCAGCTACTCGACGGTGCGCACCCAGCTGCGCGTGCTCGAGGCCAAGCGCCACGTCACGCACGAGGAACAGGGGCCGCGCTTCGTCTACGCTCCGACCGTGCCACGAAGGTCGGCGAGGCGCTCGGCGCTCAGACACCTCGTCGATACGTTCTACGACGGCTCGGGCGCCAATGTCGTCGCGGCGCTGCTCGGCGGGGAGGGCGCGACCTTGACCGACGACGACCTCGATCGCATTGACGCGTTGGTTCGCCGGGCGCGAGGAGGCAGCGAATGACCGGCCTGGTCGAGCTCTCGGTGCGGGTCGCGCTGGTCGTGCTCGCCGGGCTGATCGCGGCCGCCTGCCTGCGGCGTCGGTCAGCCGCGCTGCGGCATGCCGTGCTCGCCAGCACCTTGCTGGCGGCCCCCGCCGTCGGCCCGCTCGGTTTCGTGCTGCCAGCGGTGTGGGTGCCGATCGATGCGGCTCCCAACGCACCACGTGCAGGCGGGGTGGGTCAGATCGTGCCGGACCAGCACCCGTCGGGCATCGAATCCGCGACAGGCACCACGCCTCCGCCGTCCCTCGCCTGGCAGGCTTACGTGATTGCGCTGTGGGCCACCGGCACGGCCGTCGGCCTTGGCCTGCTGCTGTTGGCCGTCGTCCGCCTCGCACGGCTGTCGGCGCGCGCCGAGCCCGTCGACGGCGTGTGGCGCCGGGTCGTTCAGGAGCAGTCGGTGGCCTGCGGGCTCACTCGCACCGTAGCGGTACTGCGCTGCAGCGGCGCCTCGCAGCTGGCCACCTGGGGCGCGCTGTGGCCGTGCGTGCTGATCCCGCCCGAGGCGTCGCAGTGGAGCGAGGACCGCGTTCGGACCGTGATTGGCCACGAACTGGCGCACGTCGTTCGGCACGATTGGCTCATCCAGCTGTCGGCCGAGATCGTCTGCGCGCTGTGGTGGTGGAACCCGCTCGTCTGGGTGGCCCGCCGCCGACTGCGCATCGAGAGTGAACTGGCCTGCGACGATGCCGTGCTCGCCGCCGGGGTGCAGGCCCGGGACTATGCGGCACACCTGCTGGCCATTGCCCGCGCCAGCCCTGGTCGCCGTCAGTCGATCGCCACGGCGATGCCGATCGCCCATTCGTCCACGTTGGAAAGGAGAATTGTCGCCATGTTGAATCCACATCTCGATCGTCGCCGGCTCGCCAGGAGCAGCGGCCTGGCCGTGACATTCGGAGTGCTCGCGGTGCTGTTGCCGGTCACGACACTGCGCGGCGTGCAGGCCGTCGCGCAACCGCTGGAGGTCGCGGTGTACGACGCCACCGGGGCCGTGATGCCGGACGTCGCCATCTCGCTCGCGGGCCAGGGGCGGACGGTCGAGATGACGACCGACGCGGCAGGGCGGTTCGTGTTGCAGGGTGTCGAGCCAGGCGCCTACGTACTCGACGCACGACTGCCCGGGTTCCGTCCGCTGCGCCAGGACGTCACGCTGCGCCAGGACCCTGATTGGGATCGCGCGATCACGCTGCAGGTCGGCGACGTGCGGGAGTCAATCAACGTGACCGAGTCGCGCGGCCAGGCCGGCCAGGCGGCGGCTACCGGGCCGGTGGCGATCCGCGTCGGCGGCAACATCCGTCCGCCGCGCAAGCTGCACGATGTCCGACCGGTGTTTCCGCCGAGCATGCGGGAGGCGGGGCGCGAGGGGGTAGTGCCAATCGAGGCGATCATCGACGCCCAGGGACGCGTCTCGTC
>JACDAO010000527.1 GCA_013695405.1 Acidobacteriota bacterium
GGCGACGTCGCGTACCTTCCAGCGCAGCCAGTCCGAGCCGCTGTCCGACAGCGAGTAGGCCATGTAGCGGCCGTCGTCCGAGAAGGTGGTGCTGCCGACCGCGACGGTGCCGTCAGCCGACAGCGCGTTGGGGTCGAGCAGCAACTCCGGCGTCGCGTCCAGCGACCGCGCGCGGTAGTAGACGGCCTGGTTCTGCAGTCCGTCGTTGCGGGTGTAGATGTAGAACGGACCACGCTTCTGCGGCGCGCCGTACCGTTCGTAGTTCCACAGCGCGGTCAGGCGGCTGCGCAGTGCGCTACGGCCCGGGATCTTCTCCAGGTACGCGAATGTCACCGCGTTCTGCGCCTCCACCCACGCCTGGGTCTCGGGGGCGTTGTCGTCCTCGAGCCAGCGGTAGGGGTCGGGCACGGCCGTGCCGAAGTAGTCGTCGACCTGGTCACCCTTGCGGGTCTCCGGGTAGGTCAGCGTCGCGGCCGGCGCCGCGGTCTGGGCGGGCGCCGAGAGGCCGCCGGTCAGCAAGAGCGGTGCAGTCATGGCGAGAGCGAGCAGGGTACGCATGGATGATCCTCGAAGAGAGCCTGTTCCTTTTCAGACGCATGCGTCGGTCGGGTGGGCGCCGAGCCCGCTTGCCGCGCCTTGCCGCCGTGACGGACAATCGCGCCGGAGTCCTGCCGGCCAGCCGTCGCACCGGCGCGCTGCACCAGGCCGGGCCTCCAGGAGCCCTCCGTGTTCGTGTCCCGTGTCTCTCTGGTCGTCCCCGCGCTGGCGATGATCGTCGCCGGCGTCTCGACGCTGCACGCGCAGCCGTATCCCGCTCCCAGTCTGGCGCCGCCGCCGAGCGGAGCCAAGCTCAGCATCATCATGTTCGGCGCGCACCCTGACGACTGCGACATCCGGTCGGGGGGAGTTGCCGCCAAGTGGGTCGCGCTCGGCCACAAGGTCCGCTTCGTGTCGGTGACCAACGGCGATGCCGGCCACCACGAGATGGGTGGCGGGGTGCTGGCACAGCGGCGGCGCAACGAGGCCCAGGAAGTCGGCAAGCGGCTCGGGCTCGAGTACGTCGTGCTCGACAACCATGACGGCGAACTGGTGCCGTCACTCGACGTGCGCGAGCAAATCATCCGTCAGATCCGCGAGGTCAAGGCCGACCTGGTGCTGAGCCCGCGGCCCAACGACTACCACCCGGACCACCGCTACACCGGCGTGCTGCTGCAGGATGCGGCGTTCATGGTGACCGTGCCAAACATCCTCACCGAGGTGCCGGCGCTGACCCGGAACCCGGTGTTCCTGTATTACCAGGACAACTTCCAGAAGCCGAACCCGTTCTCTCCCGATATCGCGGTGTCGATTGACGACACCTGGGAAAAGAAAATCGACGCGCTCGATGCCCACGTGTCGCAGGTCTACGAATGGCTGCCGTGGCACGCCGGACGGCTCGACCAGGTGCCCAAGGACGCCAAGGCCCGACGGGAGTGGCTCAAGAAGGACCGCGCCAGCAACATCACCCCGGCGCTGCGTACCTCGCTCGAGAAGTACTACGGCAAGGAAGGCGCCGCGAAGGTCCAGCAGGCCGAGGCGTTCGAGGTCTGCGAGTACGGCCGTCGCCCCGACGCCGCCGAGATCAAGCGACTGTTCCCGTTTTTGCCGGAGGTGCGGGAGTAGGGAGCCGGGGCAAGCCCCCACCGACCATCTCGGCATCGTCAGGAGAAACACATGCAGACTCGCGTCCGTGCCGTGCTGATCCGAGCGCTCGTCGTGCTGCTGCCGCTCGGCACGCCTGACCTCACCAACGCCCAGCCGACGCCCACGCCGCCATCACCGGCTGCTGCGTCGACGACGGCCGCGGACCTGTCGTGGCTGGTCGGGCATTGGACTGGCACGACCGCGCAGGGCCAACACATCGAGGAGATGTGGATGCCGGCGCGCGACGGCCTGATGCTCGGCAGCTTCCGCTGGGAACGCGACGACCACCGGTGGCTGTTCGAACTGCTCGCCATCGCCGATCCCACCACCGGCGCCCCGGTGAGTGGGGCAGGGGCGCGCGCTCCGGGGCGGCTCGTGCTGCGCCTGAAGCACTTCGATCGGCAGTTCCGTGGGCTCGAAGCGCAGGAGGCCTCGACCACGCTCACCCTGGTCGAGCACACCGACGACCGCGTCGTCTTCGAGATGATCGAGGGCAAGCGGTTGGTGCGGGTCGGCTACACCCGCAAGGACGCCGACACCCTGGTGGCGTTCTACGACGCCACCGAGACCGGCAAGCCGGCCATGCACATCGACTTTCCCTACACCCGGGTGAAGTAGGGCGACGCCCGTCAGCGCCGGCCATGCGCAACCACGGGCTTACAACCTGATGACCGCGCCGCCCTGCTCGGCTGATTGATCGGCCAGCATGCAGATCCGCATCGTCTTCTCCGCGTCGAAGACGTTCAATTCGGGTTGGCGGTCATTCAGAATTCCGTCGACGAGATCGTCGATTTCGGCCTGGAACGGGTGGTGCGCCACGTCAACCGAGTCGGGCATGACCTTGGCGTTGATTCGAACGCCCTCGAATGCCGTGCCATAGGTAGTCTTCTCCAGGCTGATCAGGTCGGGCCACGGGTTGGCGGCCTGCAGTTCCTCGAGATTGAGCACCTC
>JACDAO010000561.1 GCA_013695405.1 Acidobacteriota bacterium
CACGACATCCGGGCCTGACTCGGCCCCAGCCCGGGTCCGCCGTGTCCCGGCCCGGTCACATAGAGATGACCTCAGAACAACTCCGGGTCCCCAGCCTCGACCGTCTCGCGGCACACCACGCGCACCGCACGAGGGAGCAGTCCAGGCGCAGAGTCCGATGCTGCAAGAGGTGTGTGCCTGTTGATCTTCCTTGGGAATAGGCCTTGGAGTTCGGGGGGTCGGCGGTGGTTTGGCCGTCCGCTTGGTCGGCGGGGTGTGCGACGGTCGGGCGAGAGAGTTCGAGACGGAATTCGGGCAGGTTCCAAGACGAGGATGACGACATGTCGCAGACCGCGAAGACGGCGCAGCAGGCGCGGCAATTGGCGCGGGAACGGCGATTGGAAACGTTGCACTCCGATCGCGCGGCCAAGGACGAGCGGATCGAGTCAGCAGCAGCGGACGTGTTTCTCGGGCTGAATCGACGGAATACAGCGCAGGTCAAAGCTCAGGCTGAGATCGACGCGGCCGAGACCAGCATCGGGGACGCGCTGCGCAGGATGGTGGCCGAGGGCGTGGCCCTCGACGACGCGGCGAAGATGTGCGAACTCAGCGGCGCGCAGGTCCGCAAGCTGACGCGGAACTACCCCTTGTGGTGCGGTCTCGCGATCGCGACAAAGTGCGCGCGCAGCCGAGGCGGTGCTGCGCGTCCTCGACGACGCGATTGAGATCCTGGTGGATGGGCATCAGGCCGCGCGGCGTCACATGATCCGTCAGGAGGAATCGATGCGCCGGGAGTTCATCGACGACCTCTTGCGTGGTGACGCTGACGTTTCTCGCATGGTCGAGCGAGCCGAACCGTTGGGGCTCGACCTCGGCCAACCGCACCAAGTGGCGCTGGCTACATCCGGCGGTGGAACCGCCGACGTCGACCGGGCGGCGATCGTGCTGGAACGCGTCGTCGTCGACCGGTTCGGGGACCGCGACGTGCTCGTCGCGACCAAGGACGGGAGGCTGGTGGTGCTGGTCCCGGGCGCTGTCTCCCAGGCGACATCCCTCGACCGCGCTGAGGACATCACCCGGCTCCTGCAGGCCGAACTAGGCCGGCTCGGGAAAGGCCACCCATGGCGAGTCGCGGCAGGTCGCCCGTTCCCCAGCTTCTACGGGATAGCCCGCTCGTACGAGGAGGCTCGAGAAGCGCTCACGCTCGCGGAGCGACTACACCTCGACACCGACGTAGTGCCCGCCCGCGACCTGCTCGTCTACCGGGTGCTAGGCCGCGACCAGGCCGCGATCGTCGACCTCGTCCACGCCGTACTCGACCCGCTCACGCAGGCCCGTGGCGGCGCTGAACCGCTGCTGACGACCCTGCAGACCTACTTCGATACCGGAGAGATCGCCACCGAAACCGCGCGCAGACTGCACATGTCGGTACGGACGGTCACCTACCGACTGGCCAAAGTGAAGACGCTGACGGGACACGACCCGGCCGATCCGGCACAGCGGTTCTCGCTGCACGCTGCCGTGCTGGGCGCGCGGCTACTCGACTGGCCGGCCCACGATCTGCCGGTCAGCGGCTGAGCCAATCACCACGCGTCAGGCCCCACACGAACCGCGCTCAGAACCGGGGTGCCGGGGGCGCGGACAAGTGACCCTCCGGCCAGTCACCCGTCAGCACGTGTTCGCCGGCGAGATGGGCTGACGACGAGGGTGCTCAATGACGGAGGGTGCCGCCGCTGCCGGAGTCGTCGGAGGGGCGGTCCACGAGGGGGATCTCCTGGTGCCGGCGCCGGCCGACATGCCGTTCGGCTTGGAGTCGTTCGGCCAGGTGCGGGTAGTGCGCCTCGAAGGCCGGCCGCTCGGAGCGGATCCGCGGGATCTCGGTGAAGTTGTGCCGTGGCGGCGGGCAGGATGTCGCCCACTCGAGCGAGTTGCCATATCCCCAGGGGTCGTCCTCGACGACGATTTCGCCGTACCGCCAGCTCTTGATGACGTTCCAGATGAGCGGCAGCAACGATGCACCGAGGATGAAGGAGCCGATCGTGGAGATCGTGTTGAGGGTCTCCCAGCCGTTGATCGCCTCGTAGTCGACGTAGCGCCGCGGCATGCCGATGTTGCCCAGCCAGTGCTGGAGCAGGAACGTGGTGTG
>JACDAO010000565.1 GCA_013695405.1 Acidobacteriota bacterium
TGCTTGAGCGGCGCCCAATCGACGTCGAAGAACGGCGCGAACACCGATACCGGGCCATTCTCGAGCACGTCGTTCCACCAGGCATTGGTGCCCGTCCCGACGCCCATGTGATTCGGCACCACATCCAGGATCTGGCCCATGCCTCGCGCGCTCAGCGCCGCGACGAGCGCATCATACTCGGCATCCGAGCCGATCTCGGGATTCAGCGCGTTGTGATCGACGACGTCGTAACCGTGGGTGCTGCCGGAGCCCGCCTTCAGGTACGGCGAGGCGTACATCGCGCCAATCCCGAGCTCGTCGAGGTAGGGGACAAGCCGCTCGGCGTCGCGGAACGTGAAGTCCTTGTTGAATTGGAATCGGTAGGTCGCGCGGGGGATCGGTGGGCTGTCGATCACGAAGTCTCCACGAGGCGCAGCAGGACGAGCGATCGCCCTTCGAGCGGGTACTCGGCACCGGAATCGTAGCCCCGCGCAGCGCGGTCCTGTTCGGGGTGCGCCGTATCTAGCAGCGTCTCCCATCGCTCCGGCTCGTCGCCGGCGCTCGGGATCACGAACGGCACGTGCTCCTGCCAGGCGTTGAGCAGCAGCATCAGGCTGTCGCCCTGGACCCGGTCTCCGCGGTCGTCGAGCTCGTTGATCAAGTCGCCGGCCATCCGCACGCCGAACGCGCGCGTGCTCGGCGTACCCCACTGCTCGTCGGACATCTCGGCGCCGTTCGGGTCGAGCCAGGTCAGGTCTTTGACGTCGCTGCCCCGAATCCTGCGCCCCTGGAAGAACTTGCGCCGGTGCAACACCGGATGTGCCATGCGCAGCGCGACGAGCTCGCGCGTGAAGTGCAACAGCGCCCGGCGGTCGTCGTCCAGATTCCAGTCGGTCCAGGAAATCTCATTGTCCTGGCAATAGGCGTTGTTGTTGCCGCCCTGCGTCCGCCCGAGCTCGTCGCCGCCGCAGATCATCGGCACGCCCTGGGAGAAAATCAGCGCC
This sequence comes from Acidobacteriota bacterium, assembly GCA_013695405.1. Classification (GTDB taxonomy): domain Bacteria; phylum Acidobacteriota; class Vicinamibacteria; order Vicinamibacterales; family Vicinamibacteraceae; genus Luteitalea. The sequence continues at coordinate 984 of JACDAO010000565.1, forward strand.
GCCAGGAAGTTGCGCTGCTGTTGCGCCCGCAGCGCGTCGATAGCGGCGTCGTCGGTGTCGCCCTCGGCGCCGCAATTCCAGGACAGGTTGTGTGACTCGCCGTCGCGGTTGCCCTCGCCGTTGGCGTCGTTGTGCTTGTCGTTGTACGACACGAGATCGCGGAGGGTGAACCCGTCGTGGGCGACGACGAAGTTGATGCTCGCGTACGGGTGCCGCCCGTCAGACGAGTACAGGTCCGACGACCCCATCAGCCGCGACGCCACCTCGCCGGCGCGGCGCTCGTCGCCCTTCCAGAACGAGCGCAGGGCGTCGCGGTACTTGCCGTTCCACTCGGTCCACAGCTCGGGGAAGTTCCCGACCTGATAGCCGCCCTCGCCGACGTCCCACGGCTCGGCGATCAGCTTCACGCGCGACAGGATCGGATCCTGGTGGATGATGTCGAAGAAGGCCGACAGCCGATCGACCTCGTGCAGCTCGCGCGCGAGCGTGGACGCGAGGTCGAAGCGGAAGCCGTCGACGTGCATCTCGGTCACCCAGTAGCGCAGGCTGTCCATGATTAGCTTGAGCACCTGAGGATGCCGCACGTTCAGGCTGTTGCCGGTGCCGGTGTAGTCCATGTAGTACCGCTCGGTGCCGGCGACGAGGCGATAGTGGGCGGCGTTGTCGATGCCCTTGAAGCTCAGGGTCGGGCCGAGATGGTTGCCCTCGGCGGTGTGGTTGTAGACCACGTCGAGGATGACCTCGATGCCCGCCACGTGCAGCGATTTGACCATCTCCTTGAACTCGCGGACCTGGCATCCCGGCTCCGACGCGGCGGCGTAGCGCGACTCGGGCGCGAAGAAATTGAGGGTGTTGTAGCCCCAGTAGTTCGACAGTCCCTTGTCGAGCAGGAAGCCGTCTTGCAGGAACGAATGGACGGGCAGCAGCTCGACGGCGGTGATGCCGAGCTGCTTGAAATGCTCGATCACGCTCGGGTTCGCCACGCCGGCGTAGGTACCGCGCACGTCGTCCGGCACGTCCGGGTGTCGCATCGTGAGCCCTTTGACGTGGGCCTCGTAGATGACGGTTCGGTGCCAGGGCGTGTTGGGCGCGCGGTCGTCGCCCCAGTCGAAGGCGCGGTCGATGACGACGCCGAGCGGGACGCCCCAGGCGCTGTCCAACTCGTCGAATTGGAGATCGGGGTCGCCGCCATCGCCGAGCGGGTAGCCGAACACCCGCGCCTTCCAATCGACCTCGCCCAGCAGCGCGCGGGCGTACGGGTCGATCAGCAGCTTGTTGGGGTTGAAGCGGTGGCCGGCTTTCGGCTCGAACGGACCGCCGACGCGGTAGCCGTAGAGCTGGCCGGGTCCGAGATCGGGCAGGTAGCCGTGCCAGACGTGGGCGGTGGTCTCGGGCAATCGGATGCGGGCGACCTCGGCCTCGGCGCGCGGGGCGTCGAACAGGCAGAGCTCCACCGAGGTCGCGTTCTCCGAGAAGAGGGCAAAATTAATGCCCTGCCCATCCCACGTCGCACCCAGCGGGTAGGGGCGGCCCGGCCAGATCTTCAACGCTCGCATCTCCGTCGCCAATTGCTATGCGCGCTCGGCGCGGCACCGCACGGTACCACATGTGATGCCAGGCCCGGATCGGCCCCACTCGAAGTGAGGACCATCTTGCGACAGGAGTCGCGAGCGCCAGACATTGGCGCGACGCCGCATGCTTCGCTGCCGAAACGCACCCAGCACACTACCGACCGGGGCGGCCATTGGGGCCGCGCCGCGCACGTAGCAGGATAGCAACACGGTACCGCCGGCGGTCAGATGGAGATATACAGGCGTGAAGGCCACATAATGCAGCTTCACGCGCGCCCCGAGCCGGGCGTCAACCGCGGCGATGCAGGGACGGCCCGGTGCAACCAGGATGCCTACACGTCGTCGGGGCCGGACCACGCCGCCACCGTTCGCCAGAGGGCGACGCCAAAGGCGAGCGACCAGCCCGCCAGCAGCAAGCATGGATGCGACCTCACGCACACCGGCGCGTGGCTCCCGACCAGCGCCGCGACACAAGCCGCCAGCGCAAATCGAAGACTGCGCGCGCCGACCGCCCACACGAGGAACGGCCCGAGCGGGACGCGCAGTGCGCCGGCCTCGCGAGCGAATACCTTGAACGGCACCCCGGATGCCGGCTGCCGCCACAGGGCGGATGGCCCCTCGGCGCGCAGCCAGGCGCGCACCGCCGACACC